>JAOZKI010000005.1:0-17917 GCA_029935455.1 Lysobacterales bacterium
CGGTGAGTCGGTCGCCATCGCCCTGCGTGAGCCTTCCCTGGGCCCCTGCTTCGGCGTGAAGGGCGGTGCCACGGGTGGCGGCTATGCGCAGATGGTGCCGGCGGACCGGATCAACCTGCACTTTACCGGTGATTTCCATGCCATCACGGCGGTTAACAATCTGATTGCCGCCATGCTCGACAACACGCTGTTTCATGGCAATAGCCTGAATCTCGATCCGCGACAAATTCTCTGGCGCCGGGTGATGGATATGAACGACCGTTCCTTGCGCAATCTGGTCATGGGGCTGGGCGGCAAGATGCAGGGCGTGCCCCGGGAGGGTGGTTTTGATATCACGGCCGCGTCGGAAATCATGGCCATCGTGTGCCTGTCCCGGGATATGGACGATCTGGCCGCACGGCTGGAAAACATCCTGCTGGGCTTCAGCTACGACGGGCAGCCGGTCCGCGCGGGCGCGCTCAAGGTGACCGGCGCCATGCTGGCCCTGCTGAAAGATGCCATGCACCCCAATCTGGTGCAGACGCTTGAAGGTGTGCCGGTTTTGTGCACGGCGGACCCTTTGCCAATATCGCCCACGGCTGCAATACGCTGCTGGCCACGCGCATGGCCATGCATCATGCGGACTGGGCCATCACCGAGGCCGGTTTCGGTTTTGATCTCGGGGCGGAGAAGTTCCTCGATATCAAGTGTCGTGCCGGTGAGCTGGATCCCGCGGCGCTGGTGCTGGTGACCACGGTACGCGCTTTGAAATCGCACGGCGGTCAGCCCAAGGACCAGCTGGAACAGCCGGATGTGGACCGTGTTCGTGCGGGTCTGATCAACCTCGACAAACACCTGGAAAGTGGGGCCGTGTTCGGCAAAAAGCCGGTGGTGGCCCTGAACCGCTTTGCCGCCGATACAGATGCGGAGATCGCTGTGATCCGTGAGCATGTGCAGGCAGCGGGTTTCCGCTTCGCGGAATCCCGTCACTTCGCCGAAGGCGGCCCGGGTTCAGCAGACCTTGCGCGAGAGGTCATGGCTTCCGTGGCCGATAATGAGCCCCTGCGCTATGCCTACGAGTTGGAAGATGGTTTTCATGAGAAGGTACGTAAGGTGGCGCGCAAGCTTTATGGTGCACGGGATGTGGTATTCAGCAAGGAAGCTGAAAAGGATTTGGCGGCCATAGCACAGGCGGGTCTGGGTGATTTGCCCATCTGCATTGCCAAGACGCCGGCATCCCTATCGGACGATCCGCGGCTGCTCGGCCGTCCGCGTGATTTTGATATCACGGTGCGCAATGTACAGGTCAGTGCCGGTGCGGGCTTTCTGGTGGTGCTGACCGGCGCCATACTGCGTATGCCGGGTCTTCCGAAAGCGCCGCAAGCGCTCAAGGTGAAGCTCAATCCTGATGGCAGTGTGGAAGGGGTGGCCTAGCTCATCATGGCGTGACGGTTCATGCTGCCGTCACGCTTCACTTCCGCCAGCAACCAGTCGCGGAACGCGCACACCTTGTCGTTGTCGGTTTTTTCCTTGCGGCAGGCCAGGTACCAGGTGCCCCGGTGGTTGACCCGGGCATCGGGGAAGGCTTCCACCAGCGTGCCTGCTTCCAGATCACGGTTTACGAAGGGCTCCAGGCCCAGGGCGACACCTAGCCCCTGAATGGCCGTATTCAGTGCCAGATCATAGCTGTCGAACAGCAGGCCGCTGTCCGGGTCGATGCCCTCCACGCCATTCTGCTCCAGCCAGTGCGCCCAGTCATGGCGTGATGGATAAACCTGAATGATGGTGTGATGGGCCAGATCCGCCGGTTCCCGTAGCGGGCTGCGGCCGCGCGCCAAAGCCGGCGCACAGACGGGAAAGGTTTGCGAGGAAAACAGATAGTCGTAGTGCACATCCGGCTGCACCCGCTGGCCGAGCATGACGCAGATGTCCACATCTTCGTGTTCAAAGTTCACGTCTGACTGGGACGTATGGAGCCGCACATGGACATCGGGATGGGCTTCCCGGAAGGCCGGCAGGCGTGGAATCAACCAGCGTATGGCAAAGGTTGAATAAACCTGCACCGTCAGCGTACCGGGCGCTTCCGGCGACAACACCAGATCCGTGCCTTCATCAACCATATCGAAGGCTTCGCGCAGCACCGGGTAGTAGATACGGCCGGCGCGGGTCAGTTCAACGCCGCGCGATACGCGCCGAAACAGATCGATGGAAAGGTATTGCTCCAGGCGTCGAACCTGATGGCTGATAGCGGAATGAGAAACAAAGAGCTCTTCGGCCGCACCCTTGAAGCTTTTGTTTCTTGCTGCGGCTTCAAAAGCACGTAAGGCATTGAGTGGCGGGAGTCTTTTTCTCATGGGCTAACTCTATGTATGAATTTTTCTCATGCCCTGGGGCTGGCGGCAAGTTTCCATTCTGACGTACGATCTGTCAACTCTAAAATTGCAGGTTCCCCATGAGTTCGTCATCTCAACCCGTCGCCCTGATCACGGCCGGTGCCGCCGGCATCGGGGCTGTTTTGGCCCACGCTTTTATTGACGCTGGCTATGCGGTCCATGTGTGTGACCGTGATGCGGAAGCTCTGGAAGGCTTTTTGGCCGCTACGCCTGCGGCCAGTGGTTCCCTGGCTGATGTGGCGGATGCTGGGGCCGTAGCGGCCATGTTCGAGGACCTGGAGCGTGCACATGGGCGGCTCGATGTACTGGTGAACAATGCCGGTATTGCCGGCCCTACGGCACGCGTGGAAGACACGACGGTGGCGGACTGGGATCACACGATTGCCGTGGATCTGAACAGCGTGTTCTATGTCACGCGACAGGCCGTCCCCATGCTGCGCGCCGCCGGCGGTGGTCTTATTGTGAACATGTCGTCGAATGCAGGTTTGTTCGGTTTCCCCTATCGTTTACCGTACACGGCCAGTAAGTGGGCCCTGATCGGCATCACCAAGACCCTGGCCATGGAACTGGGCCCCGCGCAAATACGCGTCAACGCGCTCTGTCCGGGTAGCGTTAATGGAGACCGCATTGACGGGGTGATTCAGCGTGATGCAGAACAGCAGGGGGTCGACGTAGAGACAATTCGCAAACTGTATGCGCGTCAGAGTTCCCTGCGCACCTTTGTGGATCCGGAAGACATAGCGGCTATGGCCGTGTTCCTGGCCTCAGCGGCGGGAGCAAAGATTTCAGGGCAGGCCATTGCCATCGATGGCCATACCGAGTCCCTGTCCAACACAAGTGATTGAGGTATTAGCGTGAAAGCAGCGTGGTTTGAATCTTTTGGTCCCGCCCAGGACGTTATTGTGGTCGGCGAACAGCCGCAACCAACACCGGAAGCAGGACAGGTGCTGGTAAAACTGCACACCAGCGGCATTAACCCTTCGGATGTGAAGAAGCGGGCCGGTGCGTTCCCGAACCTGCTGGATGACGGGCTGGTCATCCAGAACAGTGATGGAGCGGGCGTGATTACTGCCGTGGGTGAGGGCGTGCCCGCAAGTCGGATCGGTGAGCGCGTCTGGGTTTATCAGGCCCAGTATGGCCGCCGCCTGGGAACCACGGCCGAATATGTGGCGGTGGACAGTGAGCGCGCGCCGCTGCTGCCCGATGCGGCCTCTTTTGCTGAGGGTGCCTGTCTTGGCATTCCGGTCATGACGGCCCATCGCTGTGTTTTCGCTGACGGTGATGTGGCGGGCACGACGATTCTGGTCACCGGCGGCGCCGGTCGCGTGGGTCATTACGCCATACAGTGGGCCAGCCAGGCGGGCGCCAGAGTGATTGCCACGGCGAGCACCGCGGCCGATGCGGAGGCCTGTGTCAGTGCGGGTGCCGCTGCGGTGGTGAATCACCGCGACGCCGACTGGTCGGCACAGGTGCTGGCCGCGAATGACGGGCAGCCAGTGGATCGCGTTATCGATGTGGAGTTTGGTGCCAATCTCGAAGCGGTGCTCGATATGATCCGCATCGGCGGTACCATTGCGACCTACTCGTCCACCGTCGTGCCGCAGCCGCAGCTGCCGTTTCTGCGCATGATGTTTATGGATCTGACGCTACGCATGGTGATTGTTTATGCCATGCCGGAAGACGCCAAGCAGCATGCCATCAAGGATATCCATGCGGCGCTGGAGGCGGGCAGTTTGCAGCATCGGGTTGCGCATGAACTTCCGCTGGCGGAGACCGCACGTGCCAATGAGTTGATCGAGCAGGGCGGCTTTCGCGGCTGCGTGGTGATCAACACGGCCTGATTATTCCCAGCGCCTTTAAAAAAGCCGGCCAGGGGCCGGTTTTTTTTGCCTGCAGAAAAGGGTAACGGCTCTAGCTTGGGGTGTATGGGCGCGGTGCGCTATGCTGAAGGCGAAGCCTGCTCCCGCAAGGTGGCGCGCCGGGCAGCGTCACGCTCGCGGTCACGGCGGGATTTTAATCATCAGATCAGGGGTACACCATGCGCGCGTTCTTGTCTCCATGTCTGCCGATGATGCTGCTATTGCTGTTGGCGACCGGCCCGGCGGCCGGTGCGGAACCGGCTGAGGACTGGCAGTGGACTGGCGTAGAGCGTGTGGTGGCCATGGGGGACATCCACGGCGACTATGAGCACTACATGCAGGTCTTGCGTGAGGCGGGCCTGGTGGATAAGCGGGGTAACTGGTCCGCCGGCGCCACGCATCTGGTACAGACCGGAGATGTGCCGGACCGCGGTCCCGATACGCGCAAGATCATGGCGCATTTGGCACAGCTGAAGAAGCAGGCCCGGCGGGATGGCGGCCGCGTGCATACGCTGCTGGGTAACCACGAGGCCATGAACATCTACGGCGATCTCCGTTACGTGACGCCCGGGGAGTACGCCGCCTTCCAGGGACGCAAGTCACGGCGCCTGCAGCAGGCCCAGATCCAGCACTACCAGTCGCTGGTGGAAGCGCGCGATCCGGACGCCTTTGCAGGCATGGATGAGGATGCGCTGGAGGCCGATCTCAAGCAGCGCTTTCCCCTGGGCTGGGTCGAATATCGCGAAGCCTGGATGCCGGGCGGTGAGGTGGGAAGCGCCGTGCTGAAAAATCCTGCGGTGATCAAAATCAACGATACGCTGTTTGTCCACGGGGGACTGAGCGCCAAGTACTGCCAACTGTCACTGGCAGAACTGACGGCGCAGATTCATGGGGAGTTGGAAAACTATAATGTGGCCGCGCCAGGCATGATCGAAGATCCCTACGGCCCCCTGTGGTATCGCGGGCTGGCCAGCGATGATGAAGTTCTGCGTGCCCCGATGCTGGAGGCGATTTTGCAGCGTTATGACGCAGAGCGCATCGTGATCGGACACACGCCGACTCAGGGCGTGGTGTGGCCGCGCTTCGATGGCAGGGTGGTGCTGAATGATTTGGGTATGGCCGAATATTATGGGGGTCACATTGGCTGGCTGGAACTGACGGACCAGGGCGCAGTCGCCCACTACGCGGAAGGGCGGTCCTTGCCCCTACCGGCAAATGCGGATCGTATCGACTACCTGCAGCAGGTGGTGGACTGGCACCCCGACAACCGTTACCTGAAAGCCCTACTGCAGTCGCTGAAGGCGCCGGCCGACACGCCGCTAACCGCTGAAAGGGCGGAGGACGAGGCCGTTTCGGCCCAAGAAGCGGTCTGGCTTAACCCCGACAACTGTCGTTGAGCGTCTCAAGGGCGGCTTTGCTGTCCAGTTCCTCATAGAAGCCATCAACCACCCGCTGGCTATAGCGACGCTGTGATTTGTCCAGTAGTGGTTCCGCTTCGATCAGACCATTGATGGCCGCCTGCTGCGTTTTGAATTCAGCCATGGCTTGCTGGAGGCCGTCAGCATGTTGGCAGAAACCCCGATAGAGTCGCTGGCGCACGTTGCTGACTTTCAGCCCGCCCGGAGGTGCCGCATAGCTGGCGTTTACCAGTCCGGAGGAATCGAAATCATAGGGCACGGGAACCACAAAAGCAGCCGTATCGCTGGCGCCGATCAGGCGGGTGTTGTGGCAGCAATTGCCCTCTGGGCTGCTGAGTACAGACCAGTCGAGGTTACTGATCAGGTACTGAAACAGCATAAAACGGCTGGCCGTTAGCGGCTGCAAACGGGTGGGAGCAAGTTCTTTGATGGACAGCTTTTCAAGCCCGTTGCGTTTGGCCACATCGTCCACGTCTTCGATCAGAAACGCGAAACGGACCAGCGGCTTGCTTTCGCTGTCTTGCGCATAGCTCAGTTGCAGCGGTTGCACCCGAAAACTCATATCGGTCAGCTGGTTGTAGATGCGATAGGCCAGGTATTCCTTGATGGGATATTGCTCGTACTTGCGGTTATCAAGGCAATGGGTGACCAGTTTCAAACGTCCGGCGCCACGAAAGGCCGTGCCCTTGGCCGCTTGCTTGTCGAACTTAAGTCGCAGCGGGGGAAAGTCACAAACCCGTTTTCGGGTCACGCCGCGCGTGCTGATTTCCACCGGAATGGACACTTCCTGCCCCTGCTCATCCTCGTAGCGGAACAGGCCCTGCCAGCGGTCATCTGAAAGTTTCCGCCGCTGAATATTGCGCCAAGGTGCTTCCACCCGGGCCTCGCGTACCCGTTGATCGGTGAATATCTTGGCCGGTTTGGCACCGGCTTGCGTGGGGCTGTCGGCCAGCCCATTGCCCGTCAGTAAGACACCGAACAGTACAGCAGTGCGAAGGTGCTTGCGCATGAATAGGGTTCCCGTCCTTGAAGCCTAAGCGAAGTATAGGCCAGGCCTGTGGGCTGGTCAGTCGCTGAAGCGCAGGGAGAAGTCGATGGCGCGCAGGTGCTTGGTGATAGCGCCGGTACTGATAAAGTGCACGCCGGTCGCGCCCACCTCAGCCAGGGTATCCAGGGTGATATCGCCCGAGGCCTCAAGCTCCAGCTGCTGGCCAAACTCGGATACGGCCTGGCGCAGCTGTGCCAGTGTGAAGTTGTCCAGCAACGCGCGTTGGGCGCCGGCGGCGCAGGCTTCCGCCAGCTCAGTCAGCGATTCCACTTCCACTTCGATCAATACCGCATCCTGCTGGTGGCGGGCGGCAGCCACGGCGGGGGCGATACCGCCGGCGGCGGCGATATGATTTTCCTTCAGCAAAATCGCATCGAATAAGCCGATGCGATGGTTAAAGGCGCCGCCACAGCGCACGGCGTATTTCTGCGCCAGGCGCAGGCCGGGCAGGGTTTTACGTGTGTCCAGCAGCCGGGCGGTGCCGGGCCCAAGCGCGTCCACATAGCGGCGTGCAACCGTTGCGGTACCGGACAGGGTCTGGATGAAATTCAGGGCCGTGCGCTCACCGCTGAGCAAGGGTCGCGCCCTGCCGGCCAGTTCGCACACCGTGTCATTGGGTGCGAGCGTGTCGCCATCCTCTACCTGCCAGTCCAGCGACAGGGCAGGATCAAGTTGGCGGAAGGTTTCTTCAAACCAGGCGCGGCCACAGAAGATGGCTGGCTCTCGAACGATGACGCGCGCACTCAGCTGCGCCTGCTCCGGTAGCAGGGCAGCGGTCAGGTCGCCGTGGCCCAGATCTTCAGCCAGGGCGCGAGCCACATCGGCTTCGATGCGGGTCGCCGGTGGCAGCTTTGGCGACATCAAAAATCCTGCAGTTGTGTGGTGCCGATGCCCAGTCCCTCCAGCAGCGCCGGAATGTCGTCCTGGACGGCATAGATTACCTTGTCATCTTCTGTGATCAGGGCTTCGGTCAGTGGCACCGACACGGGGTCGCCGCCGATATAGCGAAGCTGACCCGCCTCAATGGCCTGATTCAGCCGCTGCAGGCGCTCGGCGGACAGCCGCTTAAGCGGTGTTCGGCTGACGGGGCAGCAGAGAATTTCCAAAAGCTTTCCGGCAACGGCCATGATGTATCTCGCAGGCAAATAGATGCCACTATTGTAAGGCTTGTGGGCCCCGCTTTCAGCGTACTGGACGTGAGCCCGGTGATGCGGCACGCTGCCCGCATGACGCTGAAGCTGAGTCCTATTGAACTGAGCCTGTTTGCCAGCCGTGTGGATGCACTGTGTGCGGAAATGGGTGCGCTGCTGGGGCGCACGGCTTTCTCACCCAACATTCGTGACCGGCTCGATTATTCCTGCGCGGCCTTCGATGCCAGCGGTCAGCTGCTGGGTCAGGCCACACACATTCCCGTACACCTGGGCAGCATGGCCTACGCCATGGGCGACCTGGCCGCCAGTCGGCGCTGGTCCCCGGGCGAGCAGGTGTTGCTGAATGATCCCTATGCGGGAGGCACCCATCTACCGGACATCACCTTTATTGCGCCTGCATTTGTTGACCATGAGCTGATTGGTTTCGTTGCCAACCGCGCCCACCATGCGGACATTGGTGCCGATGCGCCAGGCTCCATGCCCATCAGTACCCGCCTGGATCAGGAAGGACTGCTGATCCCGCCCACGCGCATTATGGAACAGGGTGCCTGGTGTGAGCCGATCCTCCAGGGTTTACTGAACCAGCTACGCGATGGCACGGCGGCACGGGGAGATTTTACCGCCCAGGCGGCGGCCAACCGGCTGGGCGCCCAGCGTCTGGAGGCGCTGGCAGCGTTACACGGTGCGGCCGGGTTTCAGCGCGCCTGTGCCGCTCTGCAGGACTACGGGGAACGGTTGGCGCAGGCACTGCTGGATGAACTGCCGGCCGGCGAATTTTTTTTCCGGGACTGGCTGGATGATGATGGCGCGGGTACCCGTGACATTCCCATCAGCGTACGTATCGATACGCGAAGCCACCCGGTGCAGGTTGACTTTACCGGGACCGGTGGACAACTGGCCGGCAATCTCAACTGCCCCATGCCGGTGACTGCGGCTGCTGTTTTCTATGTGTTTCGCTGCCTCATGCCAGCGCAGACACCGGCCTGTGCCGGGGCCATGCGGGGTATCGAACTGTTCGCGCCGACGGGTTGTCTGCTCAACGCGCAGGCACCGGCTGCCGTTGCAGCTGGCAACGTGGAAACCAGCATGCGGATTGTGGATGTGGTCTGTGGCGCGCTGGCCCAGGTGCTGCCCGAGCGTATCGCTGCGGCCAGCCAGGGCAGCATGAACAACCTGGCCATGGGCCGGGCCGGCGCTGATGGCTGGGACTATTATGAGACGCTGGCCGGTGGCATGGGTGCAGGCCCGCAGGCGCCGGGCGCCAGCGCCCGACACAGCCACATGACGAACACGCTCAATACCCCGGTTGAGGTGCTGGAGCGGCATTATCCGCTGCGCGTCGAGCGCTATGCCTTGCGACGTGGCTCTGGTGGCCGCGGACGACTGGCTGGCGGTGACGGGATTGTGCGCGAGTATGAGTTCCTGGCCCCGGCTACCCTGTCGCTGATTACGGAACGCCGGCAGCGCGGGCCCTGGGGTCTGGCCGGCGGCGGGGCCGGACAAGCGGGCGAAAACTGGCTGGACCAGGAACGTCTGCCTGCCAAGGTGGAGCGACAGGTGGCTGCCGGCCAACGCTTACGCGTGGCAACGCCCGGTGGCGGTGCGTTTGGAACGGAAGAACCTGAGCCCTAGCGGGACTTACTCGTAGCGCAGCGCGTCAATGGGATCCAGCTGTGAGGCCTTGGCGGCCGGAATAATACCGAAAATCACACCCACACCGGCGCTGAAGCCGAAGCTCAACAGAATGGCCCAACCCGGCACATAGGCCGGCGGAAATCCGGGCAGCAGTGTGGCCGCGAGGGCGCCGACGGCATAGCCCAGGGCGATGCCAATCAGGCCACCCACCAGGCACAGCATGACGGCCTCGATCAGAAACTGCAGCAGAATGTCCCGCCGCGTGGCACCCAGTGCTTTGAGAATGCCGATCTCCCGGGTGCGCTCGGTCACCGAGACCAGCATGATATTCATGATGCCGATGCCGCCCACAACCAGAGAAACGCCCACGATGCCGACCACCGCCGCCGTGATGGTCGATATGATGGCATTGAAAGATTCGGTCAGTTGCTCGGAAGTCTGGATGCGAAAATCATCCGCGTCACCGGCTTTCAGGCCATGCTCCTGGCGCAGCAGGCGCCGGATGCGGGCAATCACCTCATCCTGGCGCTCCATATCCTCAACCAGCAGCTGCACCTGAATATCCAGATCCCTGCTGGAGCCTTGCATGCGTCGCGCCGTGCCATAGGGCATCATGACGTAGTCATCCTGGGAAAAGCCGAACAGTTCGCCGCGCTGCTCCATCACGCCAATGATCCGGCACCAGTCGTTATTGACGCGAAAATACTCGCCAATCGGCTCATCCGGCAGTTCCAGATTCTTGATCACCTCCGTACCGATCAGACACACCAGGCGCCGTCGCTGGTCATCTTCCCGGGCCAGGGCGCGGCCGGTCTCCGGGAAAGAACTGTTCACCTCCATCCAGTCGGGACCGACGCCGAACACCTGGGAGAAACTTTCCTGGGAGCGGTAAGCGATGCGCCCCTGGGCGCCGGACTGGGAATAGAGAATGGGCGTGATGTGCGAAATACCGTCGATACGGCGGCGAATCAGCTCCATGTCTTCGTTGGACAGACGCGCATACTGACCTTGTAAGGCTTTCTTGAACGGCGTGTAGCTGCGCACGGTCAAGGTATTGGAACCCAGCCCTTCGAACTGTGCGTTCACCGTCGCCGACAGGCCCTGAACGATGGAGACCACGGCAATCACTGACATGACGCCGATAATGATGCCCAGCGAGGTCAGGATGGACCGGAAACCATGCGCCCGGATGGAGGCGAGGGCGGAACGAACACTTTCCCACAGCATAAACATCAGTGCTGATTCTCCAGGGCGCGGCGTTTGTGCTGCCGTTGGTCCTCGGCCACGCGGCCATCTTCCAGGCGGATAACGCGTTCACAGTGGGCGGCGATATCCGGTTCATGGGTCACCATGATAATGGTCTGACCCTCATCATGGAGTTCGTCGAACAGCTCCATGATTTCCTGGGTGGTGCGGCTGTCAAGGTTGCCGGTGGGCTCATCAGCGAGCAGGATCGCCGGCTGTCCCACCAGGGCGCGGGCGATGGCCACGCGCTGGCGCTGACCGCCGGAGAGCTGATTGGGCAGATGATCAATACGGTCGCCAAGGCCCACCCGCTGCAGTGCCCGCTCAGCCAGGGCGCGCCGCTCGCTCAGACGCATGCCGCGGTAAACCAGCGGTTGCATCACGTTTTTCAGGGCATCGGCGCGCGGAAGCAGATTGAAACTCTGGAACACAAAACCGATCTCACGATTGCGCACGCGTGCCAGTTTGAGCTCGCTCATATGACCAACATCTTCACCATCGAGCACATAGCTGCCTTCCGTAGGGCGGTCCAGGCAGCCGATGATGTTCATCATGGTGGATTTGCCCGAGCCGGAAGCCCCGACAATGGCCACGTATTCATTGCGCGCAATATCCAGCCCCACGCCGTCCAGGGCGTTCACTACCTGATCGCCCATCACGTAACGTCGGGCTACGTCGCGAAAGCGGATAACCGCGCTGGCTGCTTCCTTCGTCTCGCTCATGCGGCTTCGTCGTCGCTCACCGATTCGTCTTTTGAATCACTTTCCTGCACCGCATCACCGTCGCGCAGCTGACGCAGCACGCGGAAGGGCCCGGTGATCACACGATCGCCCTCGCTGAGCCCTTCCGTAATTTCCTGATCACTATCGCTGGACAGGCCCAGACTCACGTTCTGGCGCACCGCTTTGCCATCTTCCAGTCGCAGGACATAGGCCTGGTCAGTGCCGCTGTCGGTACGGTTTTCCTCATCGTAGCGGACCGCCTGAATCGGTACCGCCAGCGTTTCCTCAGCGCTTTGGGTGTAGATATCGGCCCGCGCGCTCATACCGGAGCGCACGGCAAAGGCTTCCGGGTCATCCAGCAGAATCTTGACCAAAAACCAGAGGCTCTGCTGGCCGGCGGTCTGGCGGGCAGTGGTGCCAATGGACTCTACGGCGCCGCCCAGCGCATCATCCGGGAAGGCGGCGGCGAAAATATCGGCCCGCTGACCGGCACCCACCTGAGCCACATCGGCTTCATCCACGCGCACCTCGACCAGCATCTCTGAGGTGTCTGCCACCACCATAATGGTGGAACCGGGGATGTTCGTGGTGCCGGCGATGACCGTCTCACCAACCTTCACATCCACCTGAATCACGATACCGTCGATGGGTGAGACGATCTGTGTTTTGGACAGCAGATCAGCGGCCTGGGCCCGGGCGGCGCGCGCCTGCGCCAGTGATTCTTCCAGGCTCACGAGATCAACCTTGGCGACTGCCAGTTCGTTCACCAGGTTTTCGACGGTATTTTCATCCACCAGGTTGTTGCGCAGTAGTTCACGCTGGTTACGCGTGCGTCGCTCAAGGTTCTGTACCCGCAGCTGTTGCCGGTCGATGGCAATCTCCTGTAAGCGCACGCCGGCATCGGCTTGCTGCAGCTGGGCCTCGAAATTTTCCGGATCCAGAGAGATGAGTAGATCGCCTTTTTGCACCGGGTCCGCTTCCGCCACGTGCACGTCAATCACTTTGGCGATCACTTCCGATCGCAGTTGCACCTGTTCGCGATAGGCCAGCGTGCCGGACGCGAGAATGGAGCTGCGGATCAGCTTGCGCTCGGCACTGGCCGATTGCACCGTTTCCGCATCGTTGCCGCGCTGAAACTTGGACCACAGCACCAGTGCCAGCAGGGCGGCAGCAAGGCCGCCAAAGATTAGTAGCTTTCTCACCATTAACCCCGCAGCAGCAGCACGGCGGCCCAGCCGCCATGAATCAGCACCCAGGGCGCAAAGGCAACGACCATGGCTTTGCTGGTGCTGCAGTGGGTCCAGCGCGCGTAGCCAAGACCGATGAGCGCGATGGCCCAGATGGTGAACGGTGTCAGGCTGGTGGCCCAGGTAAACCAGCGGTCTCCGGGGCTGGCACCCAGCAGCAGATTGGCGTTTAGCGACATCAATTCTTCCTGGGCCAGCTGGTTATTTTCGGCCATGATCAGCGTTAGCACGCCGGCCAGAATGCCGATAATGCCGACAAAATTGGCCCAGGCGCTGAGTGAGAACCAGTGCATAAAGCGCAGACCTTCCGCACCACTGAGCTTGCTCATCAGATGCAGATAGGCACCCTGTAGCGCATAGACCATTACGACGACAAAAATGGTGCTGGCGACGGTGATGGCACTCAGGGCGACCGGTGTCATTAAGGTGCGCGTGGTCTCCTCGTTCATGGCGCGCTGCTCTGGTGTCATAACGCTCAGGGTTTGGTCGATCAACCAGTCCATATCCACCCACTGGTAATAATAGGCAAACAGTGCCGAGGTGCTGCCGATGAGGATAAGCAGCGGCAGCCACACGCTGCCCGGATGCTCCCGCAGCCAGTCAATGGCCTTGCTCGGCGCGCTAATGATATCGACCAGCGCTGAGCTGGCTCCATAAGGCTTATTACTCATTCTGTGCTCCCTCTCTCCTGTGACTGAGTTACCCGGTCGCGCCGCGCGCAGTTCCGGGCAGGCGGCGCCTGCGGCTAATTCATCTGCTGCTTGCTTGCTTCTCAGTCGGTGCGTGTGTTTCTGGCTTTTCTTGTTACATTAAAATGGCAGTGGTTACCGGTTTCGTGGTGCTGCTGTTTATAAACTGCATGATCGGTATCAGCAGCACCATAAAACCACCCTGAACCCATCACAATGGTCAGTCGATCTGCGCCTATGATAGCGTTGCCCCAGCCCTGGGATCTGATCTGCTGACCCAATCCGCTCCTGGCGGGTGGTCTTTTCGGCCTGGCCTTGTACCCGTTTGAGCGGGGCGTGCTGGCCGTTAGTGACCTTATTATCGCCTTACCGCTCTGTAAATGCCTGTAGCAAAGGTCATGGTGTTCAGGCGCCGGCGTCCCGCCACAGGCTACATGCCGGTCAGAATTTTCCAGCGATTGACCACTGCACAGAACAACTCGGCGGTCTTAATCGCGTCATAGCGTGCCGAATGGGCCTGGGATGAGTCCCAGTCCAGACCGGCCGCCTGTGCCGCGCGCGACAAGACAGTCTGGCCAAAGGCCAGCCCTCCCAGCGTGGCCGTGTCAAAGCTGGAAAAAGGATGGAAGGGACTACGCCGAAAATCGGTTCGTTCCACCGCGGCGTTGTAGAAGCCGAGGTCAAAGGCGGGGTTGTGGCCCACCAGCACGGCGCGCTGGCACCCCGTGGCCTTCACCGCTTTGCGCACGGGGGTGCAGATGCGCCTCAGCGCCTCCTTCTCCGGTAGCGGTTCGCGTTTTGGATCGTCCAGATCAATGCCGGTAAAATCCAGCGCACGCGGGTCGATATTGGCGCCGGGAAAGGGCGCTACGTCCACGCTGACCGTTTCCGCAATTTTCAGCCGGCCAAAATCATCCATGCACAGGATGCACGCGGCCATTTCCAGTAACGCATCGGTCGCCGCGTGGAAACCACCGGTCTCCATATCGACCACCACCGGCAGGAAACCCCTGAAGCGTTCAGAAATGAGCGGCATAATAAGCAGTCCAATTGCATAGCGAGCAGGGCGCGGGGCGCCTAGTGTGCCATGACTCCGAACTTAAAACAGCGTGCACAGCGATTCTTGCGGGTGATTTTCCTCACGGGATGGTTACTGGTGCCAACCGGGAGCCTGGCGCATGAGGTCTACTGGACTATCAGCGACGAAAACGGTCACGCGGGCTATCTGCTGGGCACCATTCACAGTGAAGACCCCCGCGTACTGGAATTTACACCGGATTTTTTACAGCAGCTCAAGACCTGCGACCGTTTTGCCATGGAACTGGTGCCCGATGCAGCGACGCTGCAGGCCTTGGCGGAATTGACGCAACTACCGGGCAGCCGGAACCTGCAGCAGTTGCTGGGAAGGTCGCGATTCAATGCCGTGCTGCAGGCACTGGCGCCACATGGGGTCGGGCGCGCACAGGCCATGCGCTTGAAGCCCTGGGCGGCCATGATGACCTTGTCCCTGCCACCACCGGAGACCGGACTGTTTCTGGATTTTGCTCTGTCGCTACGCGCTGCCGGTGCCGGTGCCACCGTGCACAGCCTGGAAACGCTGGATCAGCAGTTGGCTTTTCTGGAGGACCTGCCGCTGCCGCAGCAGCTTGAGCTGTTGGATCAGGCCCTGGCCGAGGCGGCAGCGGTGATGCCGGTGCATGCCACCATGGTCGATACCTATCTGAACGAGGATCTGGCGACCTTGCTGCAGGTTTCCCGGGAGCAGATGGCAAGTCTTTCACCAGCGCTGCGGGACTGGTTCCAGCAACAGGGGATTGATCTGCGCAATCAGCGTATGGCTGAGCGGGCGCGGGAACTGCTGGATCAGGGATGTACCTTTATCGCGGTGGGCGCCTTGCATCTGCCCGGCCCGCAGGGGCTGCTGGCGCTGCTGCGCGGACAGGGTTTTGAGCTGCAGCAGCTGGCTTCACCGTTTGTGGCCGTGCAGGAGCCATAAAAAAGCGGCCCGCTTACTGCGGACCGCTCGCTTGGCACGTTGATGACCCCGGTCTAGGAGCGCAGCGGATTGCTCATAAACTGCGGGAGTAGCAGCGCTGCCGCGGATCCGACCAGCAAGCCAATGCCCCAGCTGGGTTCTACCCAGACCACGGCCATGGCCAGTACGAACAGGGCCAGCCCCAGCGCTTGCAGATCTCCAGTACGGTCTTCCAGGCGCCCGCTGCGGTTACTGAGCTTGATGAGCAGGTGGTCCAGACTCAGCTTGCCACCGCCATAGAAGACCAGTGGCAGCAACATGAGCACAAACAGCAGCGGCAGTTTGTAGTTGCCAGCATCTTTGGCCGTTATCACATAGCCTTCCCAGAGGCCGCTCAGACCTGCGTAGTCAGCCGGCCAGTGCACGGCTGCGGTGGCCACACCGGTAACGATGATTAAGGACAGGGCTGCGAAACGCGTGCCCAGACCGAACAGGATCATGACCGCCAGAATCAATTCTCCCCAGGTTGCCGCCAGCCAATTCAGATCGTTACTCAAACGGTCAAAGGGAAAAGGGAAACCTTTTTGCCAGTCGGCCCAGGGGATCGATGCAAACCAGTTTTCGCCCTGATATTTGGCCACGCCGGCCTCCCAGAACTCCCAAAACATGATCAGGCGCAGACCCGTGGGCCAGAACCAGTCACCAATTGTTCGCAATCGCGCCGTCAGGCCGTCATACAGATCCATCATTGTGTTGCTCCTCCAGGCAGGTGGCTGCATGCGGGCAGCCGATGGTTATCTCAGGGCTGCTTACGGGTGCCAAGAATGACATCTCGTTGTCGCAGGTCGTCCAGCAGTGTGCGGCCAGCGGCCTGTAGCTGGGCCGGGTCGGGATGTTGCAGTTCCCGGGCAATCTCTTGCATGAGTGCATGACCGGTGCGGGCACCGTTTTCCTTCATGGCGTCTTCGCCGAGCAGCGCCAGAACCCGTGCCGTTACCGGGTTGAGCTGCATAAACTTCACCCGGTCTTCCCGATCGCGGTAGACCAGCAGATGGGTTGCCTGTTGCGGCGGTTTCTGCGGCTGATAGTCCGGGCGCAGTTCATGCACGGGAAAGCGATAGCTTACGGGCCAGGCCAGGGGGGACAGGTACGGCACACCCGTTATTAAATCGCCATCGGCGTCGGCATCCAGCGCAGCCAGCTCCGTGTCTTCCAAATCCAGGGCCAGTTCAACCCACTCGTAGTGGGCCAGTTCCAGCAAAAAGGGCGGGTCGCCGCGCCCGCTACCGCGCTGCTCTTGCAGATACTGAAGAAATTCCCGGGGGATTTCCGGAAACAGGGGCGTATGACATTCATGCTCCGTGTAAAACTCACGCATAAACTGTTGCCACTGCTCATCGTTATACAGTTTGCGCAGCACCGGGAAGCTGCGCGCGATGAAATTACTGATGTTGCGAAAAAACAGATCCCGATAGATGGCCATGCGCCGATCTTCCACATCGCTGGGCGCCGGTTGCTTGTCCGGATCCCGGATATGGGCGGCGAAGCGTTCCTGTAGAACGCGGAATGAATCAGCCATGATGGCGTAAGGGATCCGCCGCGCCGGCGCGCGCCTGAGCCGCCCGAATCTGCTCGGTTTCCGCAAACAACTCGGTCATGGGTGGGAAGTTGAAGTCGCGCTCCAGCAGCGTCGGGTAGACGCCGAAGGTGTCGTAGGCGCGATCCAGTAGCTGCCACACGTCGCTGATGACTTTGGCGCCGTGTGTATCCACACGCAGATCTTCGGCCTCTTCATAGTGGCCGGCAATGTGGCCGTACATCACGCGATGACCGGGCATGGCCTCCAGAAAGGCCACTGGGTCATAGCGGTGGTTAATGCTATTCACATAGATATTGTTGACGTCGAGCAGCAGGTCGCAGTCGGCTGCCTCGACCACCGCGTTAATAAATTCTGCCTCCCCGAGTTCGGCGCCGGGTGCAGCGTAGTAGGAGACATTTTCGATGCCGATGCGTCGCTCCAGTATGTCCTGGGTCCGGCGAATGCGCGCGGCAACGTAGGCCACAGCTTCTTCGGTGAAGGGAATCGGCATCAGGTCATAAAGATGCCCGGCGTCGGAGCAGTAGCTTAAATGTTCTGTGTAGCAGCGGATGTCATGCTGATCCAGAAACACCTTGATCTTATGCAGTAAGGTCTCATCGAGCGGCGCCGGGCCGCCGAGTGACAGGCTCAGGCCATGGCAGACGAAGGGCAGGCGCTCGGTCAGCGCGCGCAGTGCCCGTCCAAGACGCCCACCAACGCCGATCCAGTTTTCCGGCGCAACCTCCAGAAAATCAACGTGTGATTCGAGCGCTCCCGGTGGCAGGTCCTGAAGCGGGCCCAGGAGGGCCCGCCTCAGTCCCAGTCCGGTTCCTGTTACGGGGAACATGTAGGCGCTCCAGGTCAGATAACCGGATGGGGGTCAGTGCCGCCGGCTAGCTGCCGCACTTGCCCTCGCCACACTTGCCTTCCTCACCCTTGTCGTCGCCGCCGCATTTGCCTTCGCCGCACTTGCCTTC
>JAOZKI010000005.1:18017-35017 GCA_029935455.1 Lysobacterales bacterium
CGCCGCATTTGCCTTCGCCGCACTTGCCTTCTTCACCCTTGTCGTCGCCGCATTTGCCTTCGCCGCATTTGCCTTCGTCGCCTTTGTGATGGCCGGCCAGCATGTAGCCAGAGTCCAGATCAGACAGCTCGAAAGGGTTGTCTGCATCGGCGATCGCCGTGCTCGTTACCGCCAGGGAAGATACAAACGCCACACCAGCAATCGCAGCAACAGGTTTCAGCATGTTTTTCGTAGCCATTTTGGTTAAATCTCCATGTTTCTGGGCCTGTTGGCCCGGTTTAAAGTACCGTCCCGGTTGGGTCACGCACACCTGCGGACAGCCTGTGTTTTAGCGTACGGTGTTGCCGCCGAAGCGGTTGCCGCAGATTCCAGGTGCGCGTCGAGCCTAGCAAGGCCGGGTCTGCGCGCGCAAATTTGTGAATCGCTTACCAAGACCGGCGGGGCTGGGGATTTCTTACAAAAATTTTTTTCGGGTGCCGCGCCGTGATCAGTTCCGGGGGCGAAAAGTGCCCTTGCGGCCCTCGCGGCAAAGATCGGCCACCAGGCATTCTGTGCACTTGGGTTTACGGGCAAGGCAGGTGTAGCGGCCATGCAGGATGAGCCAGTGATGGGCATCAGTAAGAAATTCGTCCGGCACGCTTTTGAGCAGTTTTTTCTCTACCGCCAGGGGGGTCTTTCCCAGCCCCAGGCCGGTGCGGTTCGCTACCCGAAAGATGTGTGTATCCACGGCCATGGTGGGCTGGCCGAAGGCGGTATTCAAAACCACGTTGGCGGTCTTGCGACCCACCCCAGGCAGTGCCTCGAGCGCTTCCCGGTCCTCCGGCACTTCGCCCCCATGCGCCTCCAGCAGCAGTTCGCAGGTGCGCATGACGTTGGCGGCTTTGGCGTTAAACAGGCCGATGGTTTTTATCTTGTCCTTGAGCCCGTCCAGACCTAGATCGACAATCGCCTGGGGCGTATTGGCGACGGGAAACAGGCGTCGTGTGGCTTTGTTCACGCCCACGTCGGTGGCCTGAGCCGAGAGAATGACCGCGATCAGCAGTTCGAAGGTGGAGCGGTATTCCAGTTCGGTAGTCGGCTTCGGGTTGTGCTCGCGCAGGCGCGAGAAAAACGTGATGCGATCAGACTTGTGCATGCAAATTCCGATCGTGTGCTGTTGCTGTGCCGCCGGCCTGCGATACAAGAAGCCGTTGCTTGCGGTGCTGCCAGGCGTTGCGTGCGGCAATCAGAAGGCCAAGACCGATAAAGGCACCGGGCGGCAGCAGGGCCAGTAGAAAACCCGGATGGTCGGGTATCAGCGTGAGCGTGAGCGCTTGTCCCGCATCGCCAAGTAGCAGGTGTGCATCGGCCAGCAGCGTGCCCTGACCGAGAAATTCGCGCAGCGCGCCCAGCAGCACCAGGGTCAGGCAAAAGCCGAGACCGGTGCCGAGGCCGTCTACCAACGACGCTACCGGCCCATTGCGGGAGGCGAAGGCCTCGGCGCGGCCGATAATGGCGCAGTTGGTAACGATCAGTGGGATAAAGATGCCCAGCACCCGATAAAGATCAAACCAATACGCCTGCATCAGCAGTTCGGTGACGGTGACGGCGGAGGCGATGATCAACACAAACGCGGGAATACGGATTTCCGGGCGCAGCAAACCGCGCGCCAGTGACACGCTAAGGTTTGAAATGATCAGCACCAGTGTGGTCGCCAGCCCCAGACCGAGACCGTTGATCACGGTGCTGGATACGGCCAGCAAGGGACACAGGCCCAGTAGCACCACCAGGCCGGTATTCTGAATCCAGAAGGCATCGAAAAAAGTGCGGCTGAGCGCAGGCTTAGGCGTCGTCACGATCTGCCTCCCGGGCGAAAATTTTGTCGCTGCGCTGCTCATGATAGGCCAGTGCCCGGGCCAGCGCATGAACCACGGCGCGCGGCGTGATCGTAGCACCGGTGAACTGATCGAAATCGCCGCCCTCGCTGCGAACGGTCCATCGCTCGACGGGTGGATCGCTGAGGGAACGGCCTCGAAAGCTCTCGATCCAGTCCGAGCGCCGCCGCTCAATGGGATCGCCGAGGCCGGGCGTTTCGCGATGGCTCACCACGCGTACGCCCGTGATCCGGTTATCTTGGCTGATACCGGCCAGCAGGCGGATGTCGCCGTTATACCCATCGGGTGCGACCACCTCCATGATGACCGCACTGGGCTGGCCGTTCTGACGCGCCCGAAAAATGCGGATGGGTCGATCGTGACCAAACGCCCCACGATCCGTGAGCGTGGTGACGTCGCTGACCAGGTCATTGTCATAGTAGCTCCGGGGCAAAACCTCGCTCAGCTGTTGCATCATGAGCTGGTGCTCCTGTGCGGCAATGCGCGTGCGCGTCAGGTCGTAGACGCCGACCAGCAGGGCCACCCCCAGCAGCGCAATGAGGCCCAGGAGCAAACCGCTGCGCCAGAAAGCCACCGAGGTTGACGCGCCACTCATCGACCGTAAATCCGTGGGCGTGTGAACCGGTCAATCATGGGGGCCGCGAGATTCATGAGCAGTACCGCGAAGGCGATGCCATCCGGGTAACCGCCCCAGCGGCGGATGACCAGAGTCAGAATGCCCACCCCGGCGCCGAATATCAGGCGCCCGCGCGGGCTGGCGCAGCCGCTCACCGGATCCGTAGCAATATAGAAGGCGGCCAGCATGAGACCGCCGGAAAACAAGTGCTGCAATGGCTGCGGGTTGGTGCCAGCGTCCAGCAGCCAGGCCGGCAGGGTGACGGCAACCACGCTGAGCAGGACCGCCACGGGCACTTGCCAACTGATGATGCGTCGATAGAGCAGGTAAAGACCGCCCAGCAGATACCAGTTGGCAATCCACTCCCAGCCGCGCCCGCCGAAGGTGCCAAACAGATCACTGTTACGCAGCTCGCCAACGAAGCGACCCTGGCTGATACCTGTTTTCAAGGTGTCCAGCGGCGTTGCCCGGGTGACGGAATCGATTTCGGGCAGCACCGGCAGGGTGCCCAGAAAGACCGCCCGGCAGGCATCAAGAAAGTCCGGCGTCCAAGCGGCGATTTCCCGGGGCGGCAGCCACTGGGTCATGGCCGCGGGAAAGCTGATCAGGACCACCACGTAGCCAACCATGGCCGGATTAAAAATATTATGGCCCAGTCCACCGTAGAGATGTTTGGCGATAACGATGGCAAACAGCATGCCGATGGCCGCGATCCACCAGGGCGCCAGAGGGGGAAGACACAGGGCAAATAATACGGCGGTCAGGACCGCGCTGTAGTCATTCAAAAATGGCCGCAGGGGACGGCCTCGCCAGCGCAGCATCAGCGCCTCGAAAGCAAGCGCAAAGCCACAGGCCAGACCCAGCTGCAGGAAAATACCCGGCCCAAAATACCAGGCATGGGCGGCGACTCCGGGAACCAGGGCGTAGAGTACCTGCAGCATGACGCCCCGCACGGTGCGTGGTGAAGGCATATGAGGTGCCTGCTGGGTAGGGAACACCCGGTTCATGAGTCCGCATCCTCCGGCCTGTTGCGCCGACCGCCTTTGGCACGAGCCAGGGCCGCGGCAATTTGCTGTTTGCGCCCGTCCTGGTCCGCCAGCCGGGCTTTTCTGCGAGCCAGGCGCGCGGCTTTTTCTGCCTTGGCCGTGGCCAGGCGTGCCGTTCGCGCCTCATGGCGCTCGCGTGCGTGTTCGGCCGCGTGTCGCTCACGCTGCAGTTCCCGCAGTTCGCCCTTGCCATAGCGAAACCAGTTGGTCAGTGGGATATGGCTGGGGCAGACAAAGTCACAGCAGCCACATTCAATGCAGGACTCTACACCCAGCGCGGCCAGTGCATCCCATTGCTGATTGCGAATATGAAAATGCAGGTCCTGTGGCATGAGTTGAGCTGGGCAGGAGCGCGTACAGTCGCCGCAGCGGATGCAGGGCATTTCTGTCTGGGGCGCACGGATATCGTCCTGGCTCAGAGCCAGCAGGCAGTTGGTACCCTTAACCACCGGTGCGGCGTCACTGGGCAGTGGCACGCCCATCATGGGGCCGCCCACCACCAGTCGCGCCACATCGTCACTGTAGCCGCCGCAGCAGGCAATCAGGTGACTGACCGGTGTGCCCAGCAGGGTCAGCAGATTGCGCGGTGTCTGCACGCCGTTACCGGTGACCGTAACGTTGCGCTCCAGCAATGGCTTGCCTTCTTTCAACGCGGTGCGTGTGGCCGCAGCGGTAGCCACATTCATGACCAGCAGCCCCAACTCATGCGGATGACTGCCCGCCGGCACCTCCATCCCGGTCAGGGTCTGGACGAGCTGTCGCTCGCCGCCTTCCGGGTAGATTTTGGGGATGCGCACGACACGTACGGAACCGGCACCAAGCTGACGCGCAGCGCGGTCCAGCGCTTTGTGCACGGCCCCCATCTGATCTTCGATGGCAATCACGACCCGCTCGGCTTCGGCCGCACGACGGAGCATGCGGGCGCCTTCGACGATGTAGCGGGGGTGCTCACGCATAAGCATTTCGTCACAGGAAATATAGGGTTCGCACTCAGCGCCATTGAGAATCAGCGTCTCGATGCGTGCAGCCTGACCACTGGTCAATTTTTCCTCGGTGGGAAACACAGCGCCCCCGAGACCGACAATTCCAGCGGCCTGTATATGCCGGCGCAGCACGTCCGGCGACTGTTCGAGCCAGTCACTGAGAGGCTCCAGCGCACCCCAGCGGTCTTCTCCATCCAGCTCGATAACCACGCGCGTGCCGGTTTGTCCGGTCAGGTGCCCGATGGGCCCCTCTTCCAGGCCGAGCACCAGGCCCGAGCTGGGTGCGTGGATCGGGGCGCCACGCGGACCAGAAGCGCCGATACATTGACCCTTGAGCACGCGGTCACCGGCCTTGATCAGCGGTGTGGCTGGTGTCCCGCGATGCTGCAGCAGGGGTACGTATAGGCGTTCGGGCAGTGGCGGGCGTTCCACTGGCTGTTGGCAGCTGATTTTCTTGTTGTGACGCAGGCGCAGTCCACCGTGAAAGCGGTGCAGCTGTTCGCCAGCGCTGCTGGCCAATTCGCGTGGATCGGTTTTCATGGTCCGGCCGCTCCCGCAAGCTTCAGGGAAATGCCGCCGGGCATGGGGCTGCGATAGTCTTCGAACGGTCGTTCTGGTTCGACCATATCGATGCAGTCAACGGGGCAGGGCGGCAGGCACAGGTCGCAGCCGGTGCACTCTGCCTCGAGCACCGTATGCATCTGTTTCGCAGCGCCAAAGATCGCGTCGACGGGACAGGCCTGAATGCAAAGCGTACAACCAATGCAGCGTGCCTCATCGATAACAGCAACCGTGCGCACAGTCTCCGCACCATGTTCCGGATTGAGTGGCAGTGGTTCACGGCCCAGGAGATCAGCCAGGGCGCGAATGCCAGCCTCGCCGCCCGGCGGGCACTGGTTGATGTCGGCCTCACCCGCCGCGATGGCCTCCGCATAGGGACGGCAGCCCGGATAGCTGCACTGGGCGCACTGGGTCTGGGGCAGGATGGCGTCGATCTGGTCCACCACCGGATCACTCTCAACGCGAAAGCGGGTCGCGGCCCACCCGAGACCCGCCCCGAGTAGCAGGCCGAGGGTGAGGAACAGAAGCAGCGGTGTGAGTAGGCTAGCCATGTGCTAGAGATCCGCCAGGCCGTTAAAGCCCATGAACGCCAGGGCCATCAGCCCGGCGGTAATCAGCCCGATGGCCGAGCCCTGAAAGGGAACGGGCACATCAGCAAAAGCCAGCCGCTCACGTATGGCTGAAAACAGAATCAGTACCAGCCCGAAGCCGGCTGCCGCGCCAAAACCATAGAAGGCGGATTGCACCAGATTGTGTTGCTCCTGCACATTCAGTAGGGCGACACCGAGTACCGCGCAATTGCTGGTAATCAGGGGCAGGAAAATTCCCAGCACACGATAGAGCAGGGGGCTGCTTTTGCGCATGACCATCTCGGTCAGTTGAACGGTGACGGCAATGGCGAGAATAAAGGCCAGCGTACTCAGATAGGTCAGGTTGAGGGGTTCCAGCACATAGCGGTGCATGAGATAGCTGGCCACGGAGGACAGCGTGAGCACGAAAGCGGTCGCCAGCGCCATGCCATAGGCGCCCTCCAGCTTGTTGGACACGCCCATAAAGGGACACAGTCCCAAAAAGCGTACCAGTACGAAATTGTTGGCCAGCACGGTGCTGACCAGGATCAGGAGGATGTCTTGCATGGCCTCCCGCTGCCCCCTAGCTGACCCGGTCTCCCGGTTCCGCACCGCTGTCCGGGCTGAGCAGGAACAGGCCTGATGCGCCCTCAGCTGCAAGGACCATGCCTTCGGACGTGCCAAAGCGCATCTTGCGGGGTTTCAGATTGGCTACCATCACGGTCAGCCGGCCGCTGAGCTGATCTGGTTCGTAGGCACTCTTGATGCCGGCAAACACGGTGCGTTGCTCAGCGCCCAGGTCCAGGGTCAATCGCAGCAGTTTGTCCGCCTCTGGAATGGCTTCAGCTTTAACGATACGCGCGACCCGCAGATCCACCCGGGTGAAATCATCGATCAGAATTTCCGGCTCAAGCTCCAGGGCCGGTGCGGGCGCTTCCGTCGGCTGCAGGGAAGCGCGGCTGGCGTCCACCATGGCCTCAACCTTGGCCGGATCAACACGCATCATCAGCGGCTGGAAGGCGTTCAGGCGCCGGTCCAGCAAGGGCTGGTCCAGTTCCGCCCAGGCCTGCACCGGGCAGCCCAGGAAGGCAGCGGCCTTCTCAGCCGTGAACGGAATGGCGGGGGCCAGCAGAGTAATCAGTGCGCGAAACTGGTTGATACCCTGGGTGCAGACCGCCTGCACCTCCGCCTCACGCCCTGCTTCCTTGGCCATGAGCCAGGGCTTGTGCTCGTCGATGTAGCGGTTGGCCTGATCGGCCAGGGCCATGATGCGGCGTATGGCGGACTGATAGTTGCGGGCCTCGAAGTCGGCGGCAATGGCCGGCCGCGCGTCCAGCGCAGCCTGATAGAGCGCCGTATCGGGCAGCTCAGCGGCCAGTTGCCCCTCAAAGCCCCGGTGGATAAAACCGGCGCAGCGACTGGCAATATTGACGACTTTGCCGATCAGGTCGGCATTCACCCGGGCGACGAAGTCTTCCAGATTCAGGTCAATGTCAGCCAGCCCCGGTCCCAGTTTGGCGCAAAAGTAATAGCGCAGACTGTCCGGGTTCAGGTGCTCCAGATAGGTGCGGGCCATGATAAAGGTGCCACGCGACTTGGACATCTTGGTGCCGTCGACCGTGAGAAAGCCGTGGGCATAGACCGCCGTGGGCATGCGATAGCCGGCACCCATGAGCATGGCGGGCCAGAACAGCGTATGAAAGTACACGATGTCCTTGCCGATGAAATGGTACAGCTCCGTGTCGGAGTCCGGCTGCCACCATTCATCGAAGTCCAGGCCTTTGCGCTCACACAGTTCCTCGAAGCTGCCCATATAGCCGATGGGCGCATCTACCCAGACATAGAAGTATTTGTCATCCGTGCCAGGAATGCGGAAGCCGAAGTAGGGTGCGTCGCGGGTGATGTCCCAGTCGCGCAGCCCGTCCGTGAACCACTCCTGCAGTTTGTTCGCCACCTCATGCTGCAGCGCCCCCGAGCCGACCCACTCTTTGAGGGCTTCCTCAAAACCGCTAAGGCGAACGAAGAAGTGCTCCGAGTCGCGCATGACCGGCGTTGATCCGCTGACCGCTGAGCGGGGTTCGATCAAATCGGTGGGCGCATAGGTGCTGCCGCAGACCTCACAACTGTCCCCGTACTGGTCCGTCGCCTTGCACTTGGGGCAGGTGCCCTTGATGAAGCGATCGGGCAGAAACATGCCCTCCGCTTCGTCATAGAACTGGGAGATGGTTTTTTCAACCACGTGTCCATCGCGCTGCAGGTGATTGAAGATGCTTTCAACACGCTTTTGGTTGGCCGCAGAGTGGGTCGATGAGAAGTGGTCATAGCTCAGGCCAAAGTCCTGAAAATCAGCCTGATGTTCCGCATTCATGCGCTCAATCAGGGTTTCCGGGCTGATGCCCTGACGCTGGGCGCTGAGCATGATCGGCGTGCCGTGAGCGTCATCGGCCCAGGCAAAATAGCACTCATGCCCCTGGGCCCGCTGAAAGCGCGCCCAGATATCGGTCTGAATATATTCCAGCATATGCCCGAGGTGAATCGAGCCATTGGCATAGGGCAGCGCAGCCGTGAGAAGAATTCGTCGTTGTTGTTGGGTCATGAGGGCCTGGCGCCGTTCAATATCAAGGGGGTGATTATCGCATGGCAGAACGGCTAGCCAAAGGCTTGTGGCAGAATCGATGCCCGTAAAAAAAACCCGGTCCATGGGAGGAATCCGGCGCCACTCACGGTAAACTAGCGTCGCCCTCTACGCGCGGAAC
Source organism: Lysobacterales bacterium (assembly GCA_029935455.1). Lineage (GTDB taxonomy): Bacteria > Pseudomonadota > Gammaproteobacteria > Xanthomonadales > SZUA-36 > Marinihelvus. The sequence continues at coordinate 26,423 of JAOZKI010000005.1, forward strand.
GAACACAGTCATGAATCCCATTACCGAAACCGAGTTGCGAACTCTGCTCGATAGCATCCCGGCGCCCGGTCTGGAACTGGGCCTGTTGCAGGCGGGTGCGGTCCGAGGCGCGGGGGTCGATGGCAGCAATGTGGCGGTCGATCTGCGCTTTGGCTACCCGCTCGGCGATCAGGCTGATGCACTGCGAACTGCCGTCGGTAATGCGCTGACGGCTGACCCGCGAATCGACCATGCGACGGTCAACGTGGACTGGCGGGTGGTGCCGCACGCGGTGCAGGCAGAGCTCAAACCGCAGGCCAGCATCCGCAATATTATTGCCGTGGCCAGTGGCAAGGGTGGCGTCGGTAAGTCCAGCACAGCGGTGAATCTGGCGCTGGCGCTGGCCCAGGCGGGCGCTGCGGTAGGTCTGCTGGATGCAGATATCTATGGCCCCAGCCTGCCGCGCATGATGGGCCTGGAAGGGCAGCCGGATACGGATGGGAAGAAAATCATTCCGCATCAGGCCCACGGCGTCAAAGTCATGTCCATGGGTTTCCTCGTGGACGAAGAAACCCCCATGATCTGGCGGGGCCCCATGGTAACTTCCGCCCTTAAGCAGATGCTCGAAGAGTGCGCCTGGGGTGAACTGGATTACCTGGTGATCGACCTGCCGCCGGGGACCGGTGACATTCAGTTGACCCTGGTGCAGAAAATACCCGTGGCCGGTGCGGTGGTGGTGACCACGCCGCAGGATATCGCGCTGCTGGACGCGCGCAAGGCGCTGCAAATGTTCCGCAAGTTGGACGTGGCGGTGCTGGGCGTGGTGGAGAACATGAGTACTCACATCTGTAGTCAATGCGGCTTCGAAGAAGCGATTTTTGGTACCGGTGGTGGCGAAGAGATGGCGGCACGCTACGAAACGCCGCTGCTCGGACGCTTGCCGCTGGACATACGCATTCGTGAGGCGCTCGATAGCGGCAAGCCAACCGTGGCTGCCGAGCCCGGCGGTAGCTTGGCAGGAGCCTATCGGCAAGTTGCCCAGCGGGCAGCGGGTGAACTGGCACGGCGTCCCCGCAATCTGAAGTTGGATTTACCGGAGATCAAGCTCCAGAATCGCTAGTCAGGAGCGGACGGGACGTCTTTTTCCGCACAGCCATTTACTCGCGTTACCGGCTCTGGCACGGTACGCGCTGGGGCACATGAGGCCCCGCTTTTGGAGAACGCATGAGCATCAAATCAGACCACTGGATTCGCCGTATGGTCGACGAACACGGCATGATCGAGCCCTTCGAGGCCGGCCAGATACGACACAATGCGGAAGGTCAGCGACTGGTCAGCTACGGCACCAGTAGCTACGGCTACGACGGGCGCTGTGCCAACCAGTTCAAAATTTTTACCAATATCAATTCGGCGGTTGTAGATCCGAAACAGTTCGACGAAAACAGCTTTGTGGACTTTGAGGGTGACTCCTGCATTATCCCGCCCAACTCCTTCGCCCTGGCCCACACGGTGGAGTATTTCCGCATACCGAGAAATGTGCTGACCGTGTGTCTGGGGAAGTCGACCTATGCCCGCTGCGGAATCATCGTCAACGTCACTCCCCTGGAGCCCGAATGGGAAGGGCATGTGACGCTGGAATTCTCCAACACCACGCCGCTACCGGCGCGCATTTATGCCAACGAAGGTGTTGCGCAATTCTTGTTTTTTGAATCTGACGAGGTTTGCGGCACCTCTTACAAGGACCGTGGCGGCAAATATCAGGGGCAGACCGGCGTTACGCTGCCGCGCACCTGAACGCTCCCGTTGCTAGCGCAACGGCGGTTGCTGGATCAGTTGCGCGTAGCTTTCGAATACGTTGCCATTGCGTTCCACCAGCAGGTCTACCTGTGCGCCAGGTGGCAACCGTGAGATGGTGAGCAGCGTTGATCGCGCGTCATTGGTGGCCTCACCATTGAGCGCCAGCAGCACGTCGCCAGCGCGCAGGTTGGCATTCCAGGCCGGGCTGCCGGCACTGACGTTTAGTACCAGTACGCCGCGGCGCACGGTGCTGCCGTCGGCCTGAAGCGTTAAGCGTTGCTGGTCCATAAAGTTGGCGCCCAGCCAACCGCGGCGTACCGAGCCATAGTCAACGATCTGATCCATCACGCTGCGCGCCAGGGTAATGGGAATGGCAAAGCCGATGTTCTGACCGCCGAGGGCGCGGTCGAGTCGGCGTGTGTTGATGCCGATCACTTCTCCGCTGCTGTTGATCAGGGCGCCACCACTGTTGCCCGCGTTGATGGCCGCATCGGTCTGGATAAAGTCTTCCAGCATCACGGAGCCCAGGTCGTTGCGTCCCGTGGCGCTGACGATGCCCATGGTCACAGTGTGACTGAGACCGAGCGCATTGCCGATGGCCAGCACCACGTCGCCCACGCGCGGCGGTTCACCCATGGCCAGTGGGGCTGTGGGCAAGCCTGTGAGGTCAACCCGTAGAACCGCAAGATCAGTGGCTGGGTCGGAGCCCACCACCTCAGCCTCGGCAAAACGACCATCCCAGAGGCCCACGCGAATATTGGAAACGTCGCTCACCACGTGGTTGTTGGTCAGGATATAGCCGTCTTCACGAATCACCACCCCGGAGCCCATGTCACGGCTGTTGCGGCGCACATATTGACGTCCCATGATGCGCTGCAGTTCAGGACCGATTTCCTGTAATTCAACGGTTTGCGTATAGATGCTGACCACCGACGGCGCTGTGCGATCGACCGCATCGGCGAAGGTGGTGACGGTGGGCATGGCCGCCTCTGTGCGCAGGTGTGACTGCAACGTATGGCGCAGGGTCGGTACGCTGAGAATCACAATGAAGGCGAGCGCCAGGCCCGCGGCAATCGATTGCAGGAGGAAGATCAGGGGGCCGCTAGCGCGTCTCATGCAGGGGCTCGCCGCCGGGAACGCGAAGCGCGGGCTTTGGTTTCAACAGTCACCGGCACATTCTAGCTTCAAAGCGATTGTCTAGCACGAGACAAATCGGATAAAATCACGGATTGTTCCGGGTACAGCGACGTATAAGCAAAAACAGGGGCCAGAAAGGCCTCGTGGTTTCGCGGGGAGGAGGCGAAACACAGCGCGACGGTTGACTGCATTTGGCCGCCCGAAAGGCATCACAAGACTGCGTCAGTGAATTTGGCAATGCACAACAACGTTGAGCCCATCCTATTCAAATCAACCACCGGTCCTGCTGCGGTAGCAGGAAGTCCGGCTGGAAACATCCTGGAGTAGCACATGTCAGCTGATGGCGTGAATAACGAACGGCGCAGGTTTCTCCTCGCCACCACCTCGGCCGTAGGGGCCGTGGGTGTCGGTTTGGCCGCCGTGCCGTTTATTTCCACCTGGTTACCCAGCGCCAAGGCCAAGGCCGTTGGTGCGCCGGTGGAAGTGAATGTGGGCAAGCTGGACTTCGGGCAGATTCTCAAGGTTCAGTGGCGGGGTCAGACCATCGGCATCCTGCGTCGGGACGAGCGCATGATTGACGACCTGCCGTCGCTGGATGATCGCTTGCGCGATCCGGATTCTGCCGAGTCGATCCAGCCGTCCTACGCCGTCAATGAGGCGCGTGCCAGCAATGCGCAGTTTCTGGTGGTGAACATGCACTGCACGCACCTGGGCTGCGTGCCGCAGCTGATTCCGCAGGTGGGTGCTCAGCCCTTCGATGACGACTGGAAAGGCGGCTTCTATTGCCCCTGTCATAAATCCAAGTTCGATATGGCGGGACGGGTTTACAATGGCGTTCCGGCGCCGACCAATCTGACCGTGCCGCCCTACAGCTTTCTCGATGAGCAGACCGTGCTGATCGGTGTCAATCCGGAAGGAGCAGCCTAATGGGTAAAGCAGCGAGTGGTGTTGGTCGCCAGGCCACAAGTTTTCTGAACTGGGTTGACCAGCGATTGCCGGTCACCGACTTCTGGAACGCGCATCTGGCCAAGTACTACGCACCCAAAAACTTCAACTTCTGGTACTACATGGGCGGTCTGGCCCTGCTGGTGCTGGTGATGCAGATTCTGACGGGCATCTTCCTGACCATGCATTACAAGCCCTCGGCGGCAGAGGCGTTTGCTTCTGTTGAGTACATCATGCGCGACGTGGACTGGGGCTGGCTGGTGCGCTACATGCACTCTACCGGCGCGTCCTTCTTCTTTATCATCGTCTACCTGCACATGTTCCGCAGCCTGCTCTACGGTTCGCACCGCAAACCGCGGGAACTGATCTGGGTATTCGGCATGCTGATCTACCTGCTGCTCATGGCTGAGGCGTTTTTCGGCTACGTACTACCCTGGGGGCAGATGTCCTACTGGGGCGCGCAGGTGATTATCAACCTGTTCGGGGCCATTCCGGCCATTGGCGAACCGCTTACGGAATGGATTCGGGGTGACTATTTCATCTCCGATGCAACCATCAATCGCTTCTTTGCGCTGCATGTGATCGCGCTGCCGCTGGCTCTGGCAGGGCTGGTGGCCATGCACCTCACGGCACTGCACGAGGTGGGCTCCAACAACCCCGATGGTATCGATATCAAGAAGAACAAGGACGAGGACGGCGTGCCGGTGGACGGTATTCCCTTCCACCCCTACTACACGGTGAAAGATATTTTTGGCGCCTCCATGTTCCTGATGATTTTCGCGTTCGTGATCTTCTTCTGGCCCGAGGCCGGCGGTCTGTTCCTGGAGCATGATAATTTTGCGCCGGCCAACCCGCTGGTGACCCCGGAGCACATCAAGCCGGTCTGGTACTTCACGCCTTACTACGCCATTCTCAAGGCCGTGCCCGACAAGCTGATGGGTGTGGTGCTGATGGGTGTGTCGGTGGGCGTGCTGTTCCTCCTGCCCTGGCTGGATCGCTCGCCGGTGCGCTCGATTCGCTACAAGGGCAACTGGTACAAAATTCTGGTCTTTACCTTCGCCATCGCCTTTGTGCGCTTGGGCATGTTGGGTATGGCGGAAGGTACGCCGGCGCAGACCTGGGAGATGCGCTTCTGGACCTTTATCTACTTCGCCTTCTTTATCCTGCTGTTCTTCCTCAGCAAGGGCGGCGCCGTTAAGCCGGAACCGGAACGAGTGACTCACTAATGAAGAATTACAAAAATCTGCTCGCACTAGCGGTCTTGTTGCTGACCCTGCCGGTAAGTGGTGCTTTTGCTGCCGGTGGTGGTGGCGATCTGAAGCCGTCCGGCGCCAACATCAATGATTTGGGTAGCCTGCAGCGTGGCGCCCAGCTTTTCATGAACTACTGCATGGGGTGCCACAGCGCCGAGTACATGCGCTATAACCGGCTGGCCGAAGACCTCGAGCTTGGCGAAGACATGGTGATGCGGAATCTGATCTTCACGGATCAGAAAATCGGTGATCCCATGACCATTGCCATGTCTGAGGAGAACGCCGAGCAATGGTTTGGTAAGGCGCCGCCGGACCTGTCTCTGATTGGCCGCTCGCGTGGCGCTGACTGGGTCTACAACTACATGCTGGGGTTCTACCGTGATGCCAATGGTGGTTGGAACAATACGGTGCTGGAAAATGCCTCCATGCCGCATGTATTCTGGCAGCTGCAGGGCATCCAGGAGCCGGTCTACAAGACCGTGAATGAGAACGGAATCGAACGCCAGGTGGTTGACCACCTGGAGCTGGTCGAACCCGGTTCCCTTAGCCCGGAAGCCTATGATGACAGCATGCGCGATCTGGCAGCCTTTATCGACTATCTGGGCGAGCCAGCGCAGCTGAAGCGCAAGAAGATTGGTGTCTGGGTCATGCTTTACCTGGCCCTTTTCGCCTTCCTCGCCTACCTGCTGAAGCTAGAGTACTGGCGCGACGTCCATTAATAATGATGCCATCGCCGTTGGCGATGGACTGACCGGAGATTACCTGTGTCCATTTCTGTAAAAGGCCGAGCGACCATGGCCCTCTATTCTTCTGCCGAAAGCCTTGAGTGTCATCGGGTTCGCTTTGTGCTCGCCGAGAAAGGGATCAACGTTGAAATCGTCGACGTCGATGCTGATGCCTCTTCTGCTGAGGATTTGGCGGAACTGACGCCCTACAACGAGACCCCGACGCTGGTGGACCGGGACCTGGTGCTCTATGACGCGGGCGTGATTAACGAATATCTGGACGAGCGCTATCCACACCCGCCGCTCATGCCTGTGGATCCCGTATCCCGTGCGCGACTGCGGCTGGTTCACCATCGTGTTTTGCGCGACTGGTATCCGCTGGCGCGGGAGATCGAGGCGGCGACGGGCAAGAAAGCGGACGCACCGCGTAAACAACTCAAGGAAAGCATCATTGCTGCGAACGAACTGTTCCAGTCTTCTGACTATCTGCTCAGTGATGAGTTGAGCCTCGTGGACTGCACGCTGGCGCCCCTGTTCTGGCGTTTGCCCGCCTATGGCATTGCCCTGGGTAAATCAGCCACCGCGGTACAAGGCTATATCCAGCGGCTGTTCAACCGCCCTTCTTTCAAATCCAGTCTGACCACGGCCGAGCGCGAGTTGATTCTCAACGCCTCCTGACGGCCAGTGCCATGACCGATAGCGACTCCATGACGTCCAGCAAGCCGTATCTGCTGCGCGCGCTGCATGCCTGGATTCTGGATAACGATTTGACGCCCCACCTGATCGTGGACGCGGAAGTGCCGGGGCTGGTCGTGCCCGCGCAAGCGATTCAGGATGATCGTGTGGTGTTGAATGTTTCTCCCAGTGCCACGCGGGGGCTGCTGATGGAGAACGAAGCCATCAGTTTTTCTGCCCGTTTCGGTGGTCAGGCGCAGGAGCTCTGGTTGCCCATGGCCGGAATTCTGGCGATCTATGCGCGGGAAAACGGTCAGGGCATGATGTTTGCGGACTCCAGCGACGAGCTGCCGCCGGACGACCCGCCAGCGACCGATAAGAAAAGCGGTCCTACGCTGCGGGTGGTGCGCTAGCGCGCCGCACGCTGGCGCAAAAGAATCAGTACCGCGCCGGTTCCGCCCTGGGCGGGTGTGCAGGAGGCAAAAGCCACCACGGCTTTGTGTCGGCGCAGCAGGCGATGGGTCATACGCTTGAGCACTGGCCCCTTTTTTGACCGCAAACCCTTGCCGTGTACCACCCGCACGCAACCGTCTCCATGCTGCAGGCATTCGTCGATAAATTGCAGCAGGCTGTTGCGCGCCGTGTCGTGATTCATATGGTGCAGATCGAGTTCGGCGTTAATGCTGAAGCGGCCCCTCTTCAGGCGTCGCAAGAGCTTCGGTGCATAGCCATCGCGGAGAAACAGCAGTTCCTCCCCGGTCAGGAGTTCCAGTTCCTCACCGGGATCTGGTGGATCCAGCAGTTCATCCAGAACGGCCCGCTCGTCGCGCTCGCGCTGCCGCGGTTTTGGCGCCGGGCGTTTGGGTTCCATCGGTACCCGTGGCGTGCTGTTTAGCGGTGTAACATCGCCAACTGCCTCGCGAAATAGCGCACTTTCGTCCGGCCGATCTTTTTTATGGTCCACGGTGCTGGTACTCGTTCACGAGCGGGCTTAGAGCCCGTACAATAGCACCCCGAACGTTCGCCGTTGTGAACCCCTTTGAGCGAGGAGCCGCTGTTTGCCATGCACATTCTGATTAGCAATGACGATGGCCTGTCGGCCCGGGGGATCAAGGCCCTGGCCGCGCGCATGGGACAGCTGGGGAAAATCACCGTGGTGGCTCCGGATCGCAATTGTTCCGGCGCCAGCAACTCGCTCACGCTGGATGCGCCGATTCGCATTCACGAGGAGAGCGCTGGCGTACACCGGGTGGCCGGCACACCTACCGATTGCGTGCATATCGCCTTGACGGGGCTGCTGGAAAAAGACCCGGATCTGGTGGTGTCGGGCATCAACCATGGCGCCAATCTGGGGGATGACGTGATCTACTCCGGCACCGTGGCGGCGGCCATGGAGGGGCGCTTCCTGGGCTTGCCAGCGATTGCCCTGTCGCTGGTCTGCGATGAACGACCACGTCATTTTGACAGCGGCGCCGAAGCGGGCGCGCGGCTGGTTGCGCAGCTACTGGCGCAACCCCTGCCTGCGGATACGATTTTGAACGTTAATATCCCCGATCTGCCCTGGGCGGAGATTCAGGGCTTCGAGGTCACGCGCCTGGGGCACCGACACCGCGCTGAGCCATGCATCGCTGCCCGCGATCCGCGCGGTCGTCCCATCTACTGGATTGGTCCGGCTGGCGAAGAAGAAGATGCCGGTCCGGGCACGGACTTTGATGCGATTCGACGCGGCTATATTTCCGTTACTCCGATTCATGTGGACCTGACGCGCTACCAGGCGCTGGAGCGCGTGTCTGGCTGGGTAGCGGACATTGCGATGGATGCCACCGGGTGATTGAGCGACGTCTACCGGCTGGCTCCCTGGGCATAGGCATGACCTCCAAAGGCACGCGCGCGCGCCTGGTGGACCGCCTGCGCCAAAAGGGCATTCAGGATGAGCGGGTGCTGACCGTGATGCTGAACACGCCGCGTCATGAGTTTGTGGACGAGGCGCTGAGCAGCCGTGCCTATGAAGACACGGCCCTGCCCATTGGCCAGAGTCAGACCATCTCACAGCCATGGATTGTGGCGCGCATGACCGAGGCTTT
>JAOZKI010000005.1:35027-45920 GCA_029935455.1 Lysobacterales bacterium
ACGCCGGACAAGGTGCTGGAGGTTGGCACGGGCTCTGGCTATCAGGCCGCCGTGCTGGCGCAGCTGGTTAAAGAGGTTTTTACCGTGGAGCGCATTAAGGAGTTGCTGCGGCCAGCGCGTCAGCTATTCCATAAACTGCGCCTGCATAACATTCATGCCAAGCATGCGGACGGTCATATTGGCTGGCCCAGTCAGGCGCCGTTTGATGCGATTATCATTACCGCTGCGGGACGTTTGATTCCGCCCGATCTGGTCGCGCAGCTGGCGCCCGGCGGTCGCCTGGTGATGCCGCTGGAGAAAAAGGGTGAGCAGCGACTGATCATGTTGCAGCGAACAGAGGAGGGGGAAGAGGTGCAGGATCTTGGCGGCGTGGTATTTGTGCCCATGCTGGGCGGGTTGGCATAACCGGTGTTTCGCCGCCTTTATGACCGCGTACTGGCCTGGGCCGCGCATCCCCGCGCGCCCGTTTATCTTGGCACTTTGAGCTTCGCCGAATCGTCTTTTTTTCCTATCCCGCCGGACGTGATGCTGGCGCCCATGAGTCTGGCCAGGCCGCAGCGGGCCTTGCATTATGCGGCCCTGTGTACCGTGACCTCCGTGCTCGGGGGGCTGTTTGGTTACCTGGTCGGCAAGCTCGCCTTTGCCAGCATCGAGGGCTGGTTGATGGCTTCACACTGGGCACCGGCCTTCGAGGACGCGGTGCAGGCCTTTGAGCGCTACGGATTCTGGGCCATTTTACTGGCTGGGTTCTCGCCTATCCCCTACAAGGTGTTCACGATCAGTGCCGGAGCTCTCGGTATGCCGCTGCTGCCCTTTTTACTCGGCTCCGTGGTCGGTCGTGGCGCGCGTTTCTTTCTGGTCGCCGGTCTGATTCGGGTGGGCGGGGCGCCCTTCGCCGACAAGTTGCGCGCCTGGATCGATATGCTGGGTTGGCTGGCCATTGGCCTGGTGGCGGTTGGGCTGCTGCTCTGGCATTTCTTCGGCGGTGCTTTATGAGTCGCTGGGGGCTGCTGGGCGCAGGCTGGCTGCTGTTGCTGGCGGGCTGTGCCGCCAAGCCGCCAGCGCCCGTGGTGGAACGCTCCAGTGCGCCGCCCCGGGCTGAACTTCCTGTGGATGGCCTGCATCAGGTCTACCGCGGCGACACCTTGCATGGCATCGCTTTCAAATATGGACTGGACTGGCGCGAACTGGCCCGCTGGAACGATCTCAGCGCGCCGTACATTATCTATCCGGATCAGGTGTTGCGCTTGCGGGCACCCGTGGGTGCGCCGCGTCGCGCAGCGGGCACGGTCTCCACGCAGGGCGTGCAGCCACGCAGTAGCAGCACGCGTGCTGAAGCGGCTACCCAGGCGCGCCCACCGGCGGCGACATCCACCTCGCGCCCGGCGCCGGTGGCCGCCAAGCCCGCGCCCAAGCCCGCAGCACCCAAAACAACAGCGCCCAAGGCTCAGTCCAAGCCGGTAGCTGCCACGGGCTGGATGTGGCCTGTGGAAGGGCGTGTGTTGCGAAGCTTCAAAGCCGGTGATCCGGCCCGGAACGGCCTGGACATCGCCAGTCGTGAGGGCCGCGAGGTGGTGGCGGCAGCTGCCGGCGAGGTGGTGTACAGCGGCAATGGGCTGATTGGCTATGGGGAGCTGGTGATCATTAAGCATGATGACCGTATGCTCAGCGCTTACGGACATAATCGCGTGCGCTTGGTGAAAGAGGGCGATGTGATCGCCAAGGGTCAGAAAATCGCAGAGGTCGGTCGCAATGACCGAAAGGAACAGATTCTGCATTTTGAAATTCGCCGCGATGGCAAGCCGGTGGACCCCATGCGCTATCTGCCGAAACGCTGAATCCGGTCTGGCGCTGGCATCCGCGCGCGCATCTGTGATAGTTTTTTATTCCGACCGGGCAGGAATTCGCGCCTGCTGGTTCGAACACAATCCCGCCCGACGGTCGGACCCAAGTCATTGCATAGGGCGATGACACCCAGATTGTTCCTTAGGGGAGGTAATCATGGGCGGTACGACGCAACGTCAAAGAAAAGTATCCAAGCCGAAGCCGAACGGTGAGACAGGCCGCTTGAAGGTGCCAGCGGCAAAAGCCTCCAAGGCACGCTCCCGACCCGCACATCATGGCGACGTAACCCGTATCTATCTCAGCGAGATTGGGCGCACAGCGCTGCTGAGCGCGGATGAGGAAAAAAGCCTCACACGCGCCGCCATGCAGGGTTGCTCCGCCAGTCGGCAACGCATGATTCAGGCCAATCTGCGCCTGGTAGTTAAGGTTTCGCGCGCCTACATCAATCGCGGCTTGCCACTGCTTGACCTTATCGAAGAAGGCAATATTGGCCTGATCCGGGCGGTGGAGAAGTTCGACCCGGAACGCGGCTGTCGCTTTTCGACCTATGCCACCTGGTGGATTCGTCAGGCGGTGGAACGCGCCATCATGAACCAGTGCCGTACCGTGCGCCTGCCCATCCATGTGATTCGTGAGCTCACGGGTTTTCTGCGCGCTTCACGCGAACTGGAGCAGCAGTTGGCGCGGCGGCCCACGCCGGAGGAAATTGCGGCGCATATCGATAAACCGGTGGAGGACATGCACCGTATGTTCCGGCTCAACGAGCCCACCACATCGGCGGATGAGCCTGCCGGTGGTGTGAGTGATCGGCCGCTGGTGGAGATGCTGCGCGATGACAACGGCCAGGATCCCGAGTCGGCCTATGCGGATCAGGCCGCTGGTGACCTGCTGGGTCACTGGCTGGAACTGCTGCCTGACCAGCAGCGACTGGTGGTAGAGCATCGCTTCGGCCTGCATGGTAAAGGCCGTCGTACGCTGGAAGAAGTTGGTGATCTGCTGGGTGTCACCCGTGAACGGGTTCGTCAGGTGCAGATTGCAGCGCTGGTGCGTTTGCGCGAAATTTCGAGTCAGGAAGGCGTGCTGGAGATGCCTTCTCTGGATTAGCTAGCTTTAACCCGCGCTGATTGGCAGAAGCGCGGCGACCACGCGTCGTTCCTCAGCGGCCAGCACGTTGAAGGTGCGACAAGCCGCCTCCGTGGTCATCTGCTCGATGCCGATCCCGGCCCGGTAGAGCGCAGCCAGCCCTGCCGGCGGCAGAAACTGTTGCTGCACACCGGTTCCCAACAGCACCAGGTCCGGTGTCAGGGCCAGCACCTGCTGCCAGTGATCATCCTCAATGTCAGTCAGTCGCTGCGGTGGCCAGGCGTCGATGGTTTGCGGGCTCAGCAGCAGTGAACCGTGAAATATCTGCTCTCCGATGCGAACGCCATCACTGCTGACCGAACGCACGTGATGGTGGTTTCCCGGACGTTCCAGACTGAGCTGGGTCATCGGTTCAGCGCCGCGGAAGTTCGATGACCGGGTCTTTCCGGTTGCGGCGGTAGAAACAGGCGGTTTGCCCGATGCTGTGAACCGGAATCGCCTTGCAGCGGGTGCTGATCTCCTCACTCCAGGCCCGGCGCTCGGCACGTTCGGCACGCAGCTTGACCTTGATCAGCTCATGCCGCTCCAGCGCCTCTTCGATGGCCGCCATGACGTTTTCTGTCAGGCCTTTTTCAGCCACCATCACAACGGGCTTGATATGATGCGTGAGTCCGCGCAGATAGCGCTTCTGGGAATTGGTCAGAGTCATGGTCTGGAATCGTTACCGCGTCTGCATGGGCAAGGCGCGCTATTCTAACGCATTCAGCAGGGTTTGCTGTGATGGAGCGGCTTAGCCATGGGGCGGAGTAAAAGCAGTCGGCGCTGGCTCAATGAGCACTTCGACGATCCTTTCGTGCAGCAGTCGCAAAAAGACGGTTACCGGGGGCGCGCGGCCTACAAGCTTAAGGAGCTGCAGGACAAGTACCGCCTGATCCGGCCGGGGCAGCGGGTGGTGGATCTGGGCGCTGCGCCGGGCGCCTGGTGTCAGGTAGCGCTGGAGGCCCTAGGAGGGCGTGGTCAGCTGTTCGCGCTGGACATACTGCCCATGGAACCGCTGGAGCGCTGCGCGATCATTACCGGCGACTTTACTGAAGATGAGCCGCTGAAGGCGCTGGAGCAGGCGCTGGCAGGTAGTAAGGTTGATCTTGTGATGTCGGATATGGCCCCCAATATGAGTGGTATGAGCGCGGTGGATCAACCGCGCGCCATGTATCTCGCGGAACTCGCGCTGGCCTTTGCGATCGAATGGCTTAAACCGGGCGGAGATTTTCTTGCCAAGGTGTTTCAGGGCGAAGGTTTTGATCCCTTTCTGGCCGAATGTCGAGCAGCTTTCGACAAGGTGCAAGTCCGTAAACCTGCCGCGTCCCGGCCCCGTAGCCGCGAGGTGTACCTGTTGGGGCGGGGGCTCAAGGTGCAGTAGACTGAAGCTGTGCAGCATGCTGCTGGACAGAACAAATTGATTGAACACAGGGTTTTGTATGTCTGGAGACAAGCAGGAAAAGCCGTCTAATGATTTGGTGAAGAACCTGATCACCTGGGCCATCATCGCGGTGGTTCTGATGAGTATCTTCAACCACTATGCGGGCGTTACTGGCAAGCAGGACGAGCTGTCCTACTCAGATTTTCTGGCCGAGGTGCGAAATGGTGGTGTGACGGAGGTGCACATCCAAAGCGATCCCTCGGGCCATACGATCCGTGGGCGCTCAGCTACGGGCAATGAATTCCTGACGCGCGGTCCGCAGGATCCCAAGCTGGTCGACGAACTGCTGGAAAACGACGTGGAAATTACCGCTGAACCACCGGCGGAGCGCTCTGTTCTCATGGAGCTGATCATCAATGTAATCCCGGTGCTGTTGTTGATCGGTCTGTGGGTCTATTTCATGCGCCAGATGCAGGGCGGCATGGGGGGGCGTGGCGCCATGAGTTTTGGTAAAAGCCGCGCTAAGCTCCAGGGCGAGGATCAGGTCAACGTGACCTTTGCCGACGTGGCCGGCGTGGAAGAAGCGAAAGAAGAAGTGGGTGAGCTGGTGGAGTTCCTGCGCAACCCGGGCAAATTCCAGAAGCTGGGCGGGCACATCCCGCGTGGCATTCTTATGGTTGGGTCGCCTGGTACGGGTAAGACCCTGCTGGCGCGGGCGATTGCGGGCGAGGCCAAGGTGCCGTTCTTCTCCATCTCCGGTTCCGACTTCGTGGAAATGTTTGTGGGCGTGGGCGCCAGTCGCGTGCGTGACATGTTCGAGACGGCCAAGAAGCACGCGCCCTGCATCATCTTCATCGATGAGATCGACGCCGTGGGTCGCCATCGCGGTGCCGGCCTGGGTGGCGGGCACGATGAGCGCGAGCAGACCCTGAACCAGTTGCTGGTTGAAATGGATGGATTCGAAGGCGGCGAAGGCGTGATTGTGATTGCGGCCACGAACCGTCCGGACGTGCTTGATCCGGCCCTGCTGCGCCCCGGTCGTTTCGACCGTCAGGTGGTGGTGCCGCTGCCGGATATTCTGGGTCGCGAAGCGATCCTGAAGGTGCACATGCGCAAGGTACCCATTGCTGACCAGGTGGATGCGCGCGTGATTGCCCGTGGTACGCCCGGCTTCTCCGGTGCGGATCTGGCCAATCTGGTGAACGAGGCCGCATTGTTTGCAGCGCGTGATAACGCCAGCGAGGTGACCCAGGATCACATGGAGCGAGCCAAGGACAAGATCCTCATGGGGACGGAACGGCGTTCCATGGTGATGTCTGACAAGGAGAAACGTCTCACGGCCTATCACGAGGCCGGGCACGCCATCGTAGGCCGTTTGGTGCCGGAACATGATCCGGTCTACAAGGTCACCATCATTCCCCGGGGACGGGCGCTGGGCGTGACCATGTTCCTGCCGGAACAGGACAAGTACAGCGTGTCGCGCATTCAGTTGGAAAGCCAGCTGGCCAGCCTGTTTGGCGGGCGCGTTGCAGAGGCCCTGGTCTACGGTGACGAAAACGTCACCACGGGCGCATCCAACGATATTGAACGCGCCACCTCCATTGCCCGCAACATGGTGACCAAGTGGGGTTTGACCGAAGCGCTCGGTCCGCTCACCTACACGGAGGATGAGGATGAGGTGTTCCTCGGCCGTTCGGTCACGCAGCACAAGCATGTGTCCGATGACACGGCGCGCCGCATTGATGCGGAGGTGCGTCAGATCATTGATTCGGCCCATGATCATGCCAAGCAGTTGCTGGTGGACAACCGCGACAAGCTGGAGATGATGGCCGAGGCACTCATGCGCTACGAGACCATCGACACGGCGCAGATTGACGCCATTATGGAGGGCCGGGAACCGGGACCACCGGAGCACTGGTCTGAGAGCAAGGACTCAGCGGGCGATGCGGGTGATGGTGGCGGCGCTACCGCTGCCGCCGCGGCCGAGAAGGAGCGGGATGACCCCGCGCCCATCGGCGGCCCCGCCGGTCAGACCTGACCCACTCACAGTACAGCGCCTCCGGGCGCTGTTTTTTTGGAACGAAGAAAGCATGTCTAGCACAACACTGATGCAACAGCTGGCGGCGGGCCCGCTGCTGATGGGCGTTTTGAATGTGACGCCGGATTCCTTTTCCGATGGCGGCAAGTGGCTCGGGCGCACGGCGGCGATCGATCACGCGCTGGCCATGGTGGAGGCGGGTGCCGCCATCATCGATATCGGCGGTGAATCCACCCGCCCCGGTGCGGCGGCGGTAAGCGAGCAGGAAGAGCTGGACCGCATTCTGCCGGTCATTGAGGCCCTGAGCGGAGCGACCGACGCAGTGATTTCCATCGACAGCAGCAAGGCGGGTGTCATGACGGCCGCGGCGAGGGCGGGGGCGGGGCTGATCAACGACGTGTACGGTCTGCGTCGCCCCGGCGCGCTGGAGGCGGCGGCAGCCACCGGATTGCCGGTCTGTCTGATGCATATGCAGGGCGAGCCCCGCACCATGCAGAGCGCGCCCTGCTATGAGGACGTGGTGACGGAGGTGGAAAGCTTCCTGCTTGAACGGGCCCGGCTGGCGCAGGCGGCCGGGATTGAACGATCCCGTATCCTGCTGGATCCCGGTTTTGGCTTTGGCAAGACGCTGGCGCATAACCTGGCACTTCTGCGCGGCCTGCCGCGCCTGTGTGACCATGACTATCCGGTGCTGGCGGGTTTATCGCGCAAGTCCATGCTGCAGGCGCTGACGGACCGTGCTGTTGGTGACCGTCTGGCCGGCTCGCTGGCACTTGGGCAGGCGGCCCTCCAGGGCGGTGCTGCGATCCTGCGGGTTCATGATGTGGCCGAGCACTGGGACATGCTACGCGTTTACGCTGCTCTGAATGGTCGGGCAGGTTAGAATGCGCGCATGAGCAGAATATACTTTGGAACGGATGGGATTCGTGGTCGTGTCGGTGAAGTGCCCATCACGGCTGACTTCATGCTGCGCCTTGGGCGAGCCGCCGGCGCCGTCCTGGCTGCAAACGAGCGGCGCGCGGTAGTGATCGGTAAGGACACCCGGATCTCCGGCTATATGTTTGAGTCTGCGCTGGAGGCGGGACTGGCCGCGGCAGGTGCGAATGTGGCCCTGCTCGGCCCCATGCCTACGCCGGCCGTTGCCTATCTGACCCGCACGCTCTACGCCTGTGCCGGCATCGTGATCAGCGCCTCTCATAACCCCTTCTATGACAATGGCATCAAGTTTTTTTCCGCGGAAGGCGAAAAGTTGCCCGACGCGGTTGAGGATGCGATTGAGGCCGAGCTCGGGCAGCCGTTCCGGACCGTTGATTCAAGTCACATGGGCAAGGCCAAGAGGATTGAAGATGCGGCCGGGCGCTACATTGAATTTTGTAAGGGCACGGTACCCTTTGGCACCCTGTTCAACGGCCTGCGACTGGTGGTCGATTGTGCCAACGGCTCGACCTATAAGGTGGGGCCGGCGGTGCTCCGGGAGCTGGGTGCCAAAGTGCATGTGATTGGGAACAAGCCGGACGGCATGAACATTAATGATGGTTTTGGTTCCACCAATCCGGAGGCGCTGCGGGCAGCGGTGCTGGCCGAGGGTGCGGATGCCGGCGTGGCCTTTGACGGTGATGGTGACCGGCTCATCATGATTGATCATCAGGGCCGCACGGTCAACGGGGATGACATGCTTTACGTGCTGGCTCAGGCGCGCAGGGCGGCCGGCGATTTGCCCGGTGGTGTGGTGGGCACGGTCATGAGCAATCTGGGCCTTGAGCTGGCGCTGGAGGCCTTGGAAATTCCGTTCCTGCGCACGGCGGTTGGCGATCGCTTTATCCATCAGGCGCTGGTGGAGAAGGGCTGGGTGCTCGGTGGCGAGGCCTCCGGCCACATGCTGTGTCTGGATCGCACCAGCACCGGGGACGGCATTGTCAGTGCCTTGCAGGTGCTGGAGGTGATGGCACGTTCGGGCCGGTCACTGGCAGAGCTCTGTGAGGGCATGCAGAAAATGCCGCAGGTCATGATTAACGTGCCGGTGGCGGCCACTGCGCGTGCACGTCTGGAAGGCTCGGAGCCCGTCCGTAAGGCCCGCGAGGCCGTTGAAGCGCGCATGGGCTCACGCGGGCGGGTCATCTTGCGCTCCTCGGGTACGGAACCGCTGATCCGGGTCACGCTGGAAGGGGAAGACGGCGAACAGGTCCAGCAGCTGGCTGAGGAACTGGCAGCAGTGGTCAGGCAAGAGCTGGGCTAGTTGCCGGCCGAGAGCCGTCAGCGGTCTTTCCGGCATACAAGCCGTCGCCTAGAAATTATCCTGTGCGCACTGTTTGCCCGCTGATGCTGTGCGCTAGGGCCGTTCTCAGGCCAGCACGCCCAGTTCCTTACCCACCTGCGTGAAGGCCTCAATGGCCCGGTCCAGATGGTCGCGCTCATGGGCGGCGGAAAGCTGCACGCGAATGCGTGCCTCGCCCTGGGGCACCACCGGGTAGAAAAAGCCAATCACATAAATACCTTCTTCGATCAGGCGCGCGGCAAACTGCTGGGCCAGCGGTGCGTCGTAGAGCATGACCGGCACGATGGGGTGTTCGCCGGCCTTTAGGTCAAAGCCCGCTTCCGTCATGGCGGCGCGGAAGTAGGCGGCGTTTTCATGCAGCTTGCGCCGCCGCTCCGGGCTTTCAGCCAGCAGATCGAACACCCGACTGGCCGCGGCCACCAGCGGCGGTGGCAGCGTGTTGGAAAACAGATAGGGCCGTGAGCGCTGGCGCAGCAGGTCGATAATTTCCTGGCGGCCCGTGGTGTAGCCGCCGGAGCCACCCCCCAAAGCCTTGCCGAGGGTGGAGGTGGTGATGTCGATGCGTTCCAGTACGTCGTGATACTCGCCCGAACCGCGCCCATTGGCACCAAGAAAACCGGTGGCGTGACAATCATCCACCATGATCAGGGCCTGGTAGCGGTCTGCCAGTTCCGCGATCTGGTCCAGACGGGCGATGTCACCGTCCATGGAAAAGACGCCATCGGTAGCGATGAGACGGGTGCGACAATCCTGCGTGTCCTTGAGGGCCTGCTCCAGAGCGCCCATGTCGCTGTGTGCGTAGCGATGACGCTGGGCCTTGCACAGACGGATGCCGTCGATGATCGAGGCATGGTTCAGCGCGTCAGAGATCACCGCGTCCTCCGGGCCCAGCAGGGTCTCGAAAAGACCGCCGTTGGCGTCGAAGCAGGCGGCATAGAGGATGGCATCATCGGTGCCATGGAACGCGGAAATCTTCGCCTCCAGTTCCTTGTGCAGGTCCTGGGTGCCGCAGATAAAACGCACCGAGGCCAGGCCAAAGCCATGTTCGTCCAGGGCCTGGTGTGCCGCCGCGATGACCTCCGGGTTATCAGCCAGCCCGAGGTAGTTATTGGCGCAAAAGTTCAGCACCTCCCGCTCCGTGCCCTGGCCTTCATCCACGGCGATGGCGACGCGTTGCGGTGAGGTGATGACCCGCTCCGATTTGTACAGACCCGCAGCCCGAATCTCGTCCAGCGTCTCGCGCAGTCGGTTCATGTCTTTTGCTGCTGTGCTCATGCGATTGCTCCTGTCCAGTCGCAGACGACCTTGCCGCACTGACCACTGGCCATGAGGTCAAAGCCGTGTTGAAAATCATCGATAGCAATGTGATGGGTGAGCGCTTTTTCCAGCGGGAAACCGGTTAGCACCATCTGGGTCATCTTGTACCAGGTCTCATACATGATGCGACCGTAGATACCCTGCAGCTGTAGTCCCTTGAAAATCACCTGATCCCAGTCGGCTGCCGTGTCGTTCGGCAGCAGACCCAGCAGGGCAATTTTGCCGCCGTGATACATGTGATGCAGCATGTCATTGAAGGCGCCGGGGTGCCCGGACATCTCCAGCCCCACGTCAAAGCCGTCCAGCCCCATTTTGCGCACCCGATCACTGATGGACTCGCGGCTGACATTCACCACCTGATCAGCGCCCATGTCCTTAGCCAGTTGCAGCCGGTGGTCATTCACATCGGTAATGACCACATGGCGCGCACCCACGTGTCGGCAGATGCCAGCGGCGATGATGCCGATGGGTCCGGCTCCCGTGATCAGCACGTCTTCGCCCACCAGGTCGAATTGCAGCGCGCAATGTGCGGCGTTGCCAAAGGGGTCGAAAAAAGCCGCCAGTTCCGGTGCGATCTGATCGGGAATCGGCCATAAATTGCTGGCCGGCACCACCACAAACTCGGCAAAGGCGCCGTCCCGATTGACGCCAATGCCTTCCGTGTTCGGGCACAGGTGGGGTGTTCCAGCGCGGCAATTGCGACAGTGCCCGCACACCACATGCCCTTCCGCAGAAACCCGCTCGCCGACCTGGTAGCCGGTTACGCCATCGCCAAGTGCAGCGATGCGCCCGACAAATTCATGACCGATGACCAGGCCGGGTCGAATGGTCGCCTGGGACCAGTCATCCCATTTGTAGATGTGCAGATCGGTGCCGCAAATGGCGGTCTTTTCAACCTGAATCAGTACTTCGTTT
>JAOZKI010000005.1:45930-62632 GCA_029935455.1 Lysobacterales bacterium
TGTGCCGGGCACGGGTATGGGCACCTGTTCCATCCAGATGCCGGGTGCCGCGTCACGTTTGACCAGGGCTCGCATGGTGTTGGCCATGAGGTGTCTCAGCGCAGGTGGGGGAAGGCGATTATACCCCCGCTGCGGCGGTGAGGCGCAGGGAACCGGTTGTCAGGCGGCCAGTCGCTCCACCAGTGCCGGCAGGGCCACGGCTGCGGTACTGCGCACAACATGCTGGGCATGGGGGCTGAGGGCGGTGGCCTCCGGATTTAACTCCAGGAAGAGGGCGCCGGCATCGCGCGCCAGCAAGGGCAGACTGGCCGCAGGCTGCACCACGCCGGAGGTGCCAATGGCGAGGAGCAGGTCACAGCGGCTGGCCAGTGACAGGGCCCGTTCCAAGGCCGCTGCCGGCAAAGCTTCACCAAACCAGACCACATCAGGGCGGGCCAGTCCTTCCCTGGCATAGGGTGATGGCGGGGGTTTTTGATCGCTCGCCAGCAGCTGCTCATCACTCAGACGTTCGCCTGTGATGGAGCAGACACTGCGCTGAATATTGCCGTGTAATTCGATAACTGACGAAGATCCGGCGAGCTGGTGGAAGCCGTCTACGTTCTGGGTCACGATCACCAGTGTCGGCCAGCGCCTTTCCAGTGCCGCCAGGGCGTGATGCCCGACGTTAGGTCGCGTGGCCCTGATGGCGCGCCGGCGCTCCTCGTACCAGTTCCAGACCCGCCGAGGATGCTGGGCGAAGGCCTCCGGCGTTGCCAGTTCTTCCGGCCGATAGCGCGCCCAGTGTCCCGTGAGGGCGTCACGGAAGGTGGGGATGCCGCTTTCCGCTGACATGCCGGCGCCACTCAGGATCAGTGGACGTTGGGCCGCCTGAATCTTTTCTAGCACCTCACCAGGCCAGGCTGACAGGTCGTTCATAGGAGGTTTTTCCGTGCTTGGAGCCGTCAGTGTAGGGCAATTTAGCGGCGCAGATCATTTTCATCAGCGCGCGCCTGTCATGGTCATGGGGCCATGGCGGGTGTAGACTATGCGGCCCCGAAATCAGTGCCTTAGGGACACACAGGTGGTAACCAGAACCATGACCGGCAAGCTGTTTATAAAAACCCATGGCTGTCAGATGAACGAGTACGATTCCGACAAAATGGCGGACGTGCTCGCAGCCTCCCATGGGCTGGAACTGACCGATCGCGAGGAAGAGGCAGATGTGATTCTTCTCAATACCTGTTCCATTCGGGAAAAGGCTCAGGAAAAAGTGTTTTCCCAGCTGGGGCGCTGGAAGAATTTGAAAAAGGACAAGCCGCATCTGCTAATTGGCGTGGGCGGCTGTGTGGCCAGTCAGGAAGGTGAGGCGCTGGTTAAACGCGCACCGCAGGTGGATTTGGTGTTCGGCCCCCAGACCCTGCATCGGTTACCCGGCATGCTGGATGAGGCCCGCGAAACGGGCGCCGCGCATGTGGACATCTCCTTTCCGGAGATTGAGAAATTTGACAGTCTGCCAGCGCCTGGTGCGCAGGGCGCCAGCGCATTTGTGTCCATCATGGAAGGTTGCAGCAAGTACTGCACCTTTTGCGTGGTGCCCTATACCCGTGGCGAAGAAGTCAGCCGGCCGCTGGACGATGTGATTGTGGAATGTGCGCAGCTGGCAGAGCAGGGTGTACGCGAAATCAATCTGCTGGGGCAGAACGTCAATTCCTACCGTGGCCCCATGCACGAGGGCGGTCACGCGGATCTGGGACTGCTGATTCACTATGTGGCGGCCATCGACGGCATTGATCGTATTCGCTTCACCACCTCACACCCCGTTGAGTTCAGTCAGAGCCTGATCGAGGCGTTCCGGGACGTGCCGGAGTTGGCGAACTATTTGCACTTGCCGGTGCAAAGCGGCTCCGATCGCGTATTGAGCATGATGAAGCGCGGCCATACGGCGCTGGAGTACAAGCAGAAGATCCGGCGGCTGCGGGAGGTGCGGCCCAACATCAGTCTGTCGTCTGATTTTATCGTTGGTTTCCCGGGTGAAACGGAGCAGGACTTCGAACGCACCATGAAGCTGATTGAGGATGTGGGTTTTGACGCCAGCTTCAGTTTTATCTATTCCGCGCGACCGGGTACACCGGCCTCCAATCTGGCCGATGAGACCCCGCTGGCGGAGAAAAAAGCACGCCTTAGCCGTTTGCAAGCGCGCATCAACGAGCAGGCGGCGGCCATCAGTCAGGCCATGATCGGCAGCGTGGAGCGGGTGCTGGTTGAGGGCACATCCAAGCGCGACGAGAAACAGCTGGCCGGCCGCACCGAGAACAATCGGGTGGTGAACTTTGATGGCCATCCCCGGCTGATTGGTCACTTTGTTGATGTCACGATCACCGAGGCCTTGAGCAATTCCCTGCGCGGGCGCATGGTGGACGGCGAGCAAGGCTCGCGCAGCGTTGCCTGAGGCAGAGAATTCATGAGCAAAGCCCTCACGCTGGTGCTGGAACCAGCGCATACCGAGCGCCTGGCGAACCTGTGCGGACAGTTTGACCAGCATTTGCAACAGATTGAGCAGCGGCTGGGCATCGAGCTGTTCTGCCGCGGCAATATTTTCACCATCAAAGGCGATGCGGAGACGGCGCGTGCCACGCAGCGCTTGCTGCAGCATTTGTACGCGCAAACCGCGACGGAAACTTTAACGCCGGAACTGATCAACCTGGAGCTGCAGTCGTCCCGAGTGGCGGAATTGGCGGCCGGCGCCCAGGAAGATGAGGAGGGGCAGGGCCAGGTGGTGATTGAGACCCGGCGTGGTCGCATCCGCGGGCGTGGTACGAACCAGAAGCGCTATCTGGCGCGCATCCAGAAGCATGCGGTCAATTTCGGTATCGGCCCGGCCGGAACCGGTAAAACCTATCTGGCAGTGGCCTGTGCCGTGGGCGCCCTGCGTGCAGACAAGGTGCAACGGATCGTGCTGGTGCGCCCGGCGGTTGAGGCCGGCGAGCGTCTGGGTTTTCTGCCCGGTGATATGGCGCAAAAGGTCGATCCCTATCTGCGCCCCCTGTATGACGCGCTCTATGAAATGCTGGGCTTCGAGCATGTGAGCCGCCTGCTGGAACGCAATGTGATCGAAGTGGCGCCGCTGGCCTTCATGCGGGGTCGCACGCTGAATGACGCCTTTGTCATTCTGGATGAGGCGCAGAACACCACGCCGGAACAGATGAAGATGTTTCTGACCCGCATCGGCTTCGGCTCTACGGCGGTGATCACTGGCGACATTACCCAGGTGGATCTGCCTTCCCACCAGGAATCGGGTATCAAACAGGCGGTGCGGATTTTGCGGGAGGTGAACGGCATCAGCTTCACTTGGTTTGAATCCAAGGACGTGGTGCGTCATCCCATGGTGCAGCGCATTGTGGAGGCCTATGACCGGTCACCTGCCGGTGACAACCATGGGCCTTGAAATCACTGTCCAGCGCGAGCTGGGTCATGAGGCGGTACCGGATGATGCGGCTTTCCAGCGTTGGGCCTCGGCGGCGGCTGCGGACAGCAATGCCACGCTGGCCATCCGCCTGGTGGGTGCGGCGGAAAGCGAGGCGCTGAATCAACGTTACCGGGGCAAAGCCAGGCCCACCAATGTGCTGTCCTTTCCCGCGGAGTTACCGGCCGTGGTGCTCAGGGAACTGGCGCAGCCCCCCCTGGGGGATTTGGTGATCTGTGTGCCTCTGGTAGAAGCGGAGGCCAAAGCCCAGGGCAAAGCCCTAGCCGATCACTGGGCGCATCTGGTGATGCATGGTGTACTGCACCTGCGGGGTTTTGATCATGAGAATGAGCAGGATGCGGAACGAATGGAGGCGCTGGAACGCGAGTTGCTGGCCGACTTCGGTATTGCGGACCCCTATGCGACAGATTGAGGCCGGCGTGGCTGACAGTCTCAGCAGATTCTGGTAAAAAATTGCAACGGGGATATAACGGCCCCATATATGGAACGGCGTAAAAAGCGCCGTCCAGAAAAACACAATGAGCGAAGACCAATCGAGTAGCGGTGCCGGACGCAAAGGCATATTTGGGCGACTTTCACGCGCCTTCCATGCCGAGCCCCGGGACCGCGACGAACTGAAAGAACTGCTAAACGAAGCCCTTCAAAGCGGTGTGCTGGACGCGGAAGCACGCACCATGATGGAGGGGGCGCTGGAGGTGGCAGACCTCCGGGTCGAGGATGTCATGGTGCCACGATCCCACATGGTGGTGGTACCGCGCGATGGGCGTCTGGAAGATTTCCTGCCGCGGATTCTGGAGTCTGGCCATTCACGCTTTCCTGTGATTGGAGAAGACCGGGACGAGGTTGAGGGCATCCTGCTGGCGAAGGATCTGCTGCGTTACTTTGCCGATCCCAGTGCTGATTTCGATTTGTTGGCGCTGATCCGTCCCGCACTGGTGGTGCCCGAAAGCAAGCCACTCAATCATTTGCTCCGTGACTTTCGCTCCAACCGCAGCCATCTCGCCATCGTCGTCGACGAGTACGGCGGTGTGTCTGGCCTGGTAACCATGGAAGACGTGCTGGAAGAAATCGTCGGTGAAATCGATGACGAGCACGATGAAATGGAAGAGGCTGCTGTCCAGCCTTTGGGGGAAAATCGCTATCGGGTCGATGCACTCACGCCGATTGAGGCGTTCAACGCGGACTTCAAATGTCAGCTTTCGGACGCGGAATTTGACACCATCGGGGGGCTGGTGCTGGCTGAATTCGGGCGCGTGCCAGAAGACGGCGAGCATGTGCTCATCGGTGGCCGCTTCGATTTCAAGGTGTCCAGCTCCGACAGTCGCCGCATCATCGCACTGGAATTACATGTCCAAAGCGGTGTTGCAGCAGGCTAGCCGCTTTCACTGGCTCCTGCTGGCGCTGTGTCTGAACGCATGGCTGCTGGCGGCGCCTGCCCTGGCCCAGGAAGAGTACGACGAGCTCGTGCCGCCCCCCGCGCAGCCGGAGGTCTGGCTGCTCACCTATGGACCGGGAAGCAGCTACTGGCAGCGCTTTGGTCATAACGCCATCTGGTTGCGTGAGCCCGGCGGTCTTGATCATGCCTTTAATTTCGGCTTTTTTAATTTCCAGCAGGAAGGTTTTCTAAGCAATTTTCTGCGCGGCCGGCTGCAATATTTCGCGGCCGCCGTGGACGTGCGTGATGAATTGGCGGCCTACCGAGGTGAAGGCCGGGCCATCCGCGCACAGCGTTTGAACCTGAGCGCAAACGAGTTTCTCGTGCTCAAGGCGCATCTGTTGCATCTGACCGCTCCGGCCAATCGCAGCTATCTCTATGACTACTACCTGAATAACTGTTCTACGCGGCTGCGTGACGCCCTGGATCTGGCGCTCGGCGGCGCGCTGGCCGCGCGTTTTATGGATGCCCCGGCGCGTCAGAACTTCCGCCAGCACACGCGACGCAGCACGCAGAACTCCCTGCCTTATTACCTGGGCCTTGAACTGGGCCTGGGATATCCGGTGGACACGCCGATCGATCGCTGGGCGGAAATGTTCCTGCCGGCGGTGCTGGCCGACAGTCTCATGCCCTTGCAGCGCAGGGGGCAGCCGCTGGTGAGCGAGGACTTGCTGCTGGCCGCTGGCACCGTGTCTGCCGTACCGGTGCAGCCGGCCATCACCTGGCCGCTGTTTGCGGGCATCGGTCTGCTACTGATTTTTTTGCTACTCGGTTCCATGGCCATGCGCCGCTTGCCGCCGGCACTGACCCTGGCGGGCGTGTTTGCCTGGTTGCTCATCAGCGGCGTGTTGGGGCTGGGGCTAACGTGCCTGTGGTTCTTCACCGATCATGCCTTTTCCCACAGCAACGCCAACCTTCTGCTCTGTAATCCGCTTTGGCTGCTGGCTTTTCTGCCGCCCCTGCGACGCCTGGTGGCGGTACTCATGATCGCGGGTTTGATCGCCGCCGTGGCCATGGTGGCCTGGCCAGCCGGTCAATACATGGACGATATGCTGGTACTGGTGGGGCCCCTGAACCTGATCGTTGCCCTGCTGCTGTGGCAGGGGCTTCGGCCCGGTGCCAATTAGCGTGTTTGCTGAAAGCGGCTGAAACTCACCCAGTGCTGCCAGATCTCGATTTGATAAATCCAGTCATAGTCTGTTTCGCTCAAGGCGGGCGTGGCGCACTGACAGAGCAGCGTGGCCAGCGCTGGCGTGCTGTCACTGTGGCCAACCACCACCGCATTCGTGCCGTTGGCCAGCAGTGTCTGAGCCAGTTGTGACAGTTCCGAAGCCACATAGATCTGGAGTGGCAGATTCAGTTGGTGGCTCAGCGCCTCCGCAGTCTGTCGCGTTCGGCGTGTGTCGGTACTCCAGACCTGCTTAATACCCGCCTGGGCCAGTTCCCGTGCCAGCCGCTGCGCTCGTTCTTCGCCCTGCGTGCTCAGTGCCGGGTCGGGGCCGGGCGCCTTTTCTGCATGGCGTAGCAACAGCAGCTTGAACCCGATATCCGCTTCTGTGGCACTCGCGGGTCTGCCTGGCAGCAGCATGCTGGCGGTCAGCAGCAGGGCTGCCACCAGCGCGCGCTTCACGATGAGCCTTCAGCTTCAGCCAGCAGGTCCGCTTGATGTTCCTGCAGCAGTGGATCCAGAAGTGCGTCCAGGCTACCGGCCAAAACATCGTCGAGCTTGTAGAGCGTGAGCCCAATGCGATGGTCGGTGATACGGCCCTGGGGAAAGTTGTAGGTGCGGATACGCTGGGAGCGGTCACCACTGCCAACCTGAAGCCGGCGTGACTCAGCCTGTTCGGCCGCCTGCTGGCCGCGAGCGGTTTCCAGCAGGCGCGATTGCAGCAGGGACAGGGCCCGCGCCTTGTTTTTGTGTTGGGAGCGTTCGTCCTGACATTCCACCACCGTGCCGCTGGGGAGGTGGGTGATGCGAATGGCCGAGTCCGTGGTGTTCACGTGCTGGCCGCCGGCTCCGGAAGCCCGGAAGGTATCAATGCGCAGTTCCGCCGGGTTGATGGTGATGCTGTCTACTTCTGCCTGCTCCGGCAGAATGGCAACCGTGCAGGCGGAGGTGTGGATACGCCCCTGGGACTCGGTTTCCGGTACCCGCTGGACCCGATGGGTGCCAGACTCAAATTTCAGCCGCGCATAGGCACCATCGCCAGCCACGCGTGCGACCACCTCTTTATAGCCACCGAGATCATTGGCGTTTTCACTCATGAGTTCGACCCGCCAACCTCGCTGTTCCGCGTAGCGCGTGTACATGCGCAGCAGATCGGCGGCAAACAAGGCGGCTTCGTCGCCACCGGTACCGGCGCGGATTTCCAGAAACAGGTTTTTGTCGTCATCCGGGTCGCGCGGGAGCAGCAGCAATTGGAGTTCACCCTCCAGTTCATCGCGGTCACCGGTAGCGCTCTCCAGTTCTTCCGTCGCCATGGCGCGCATCTCCGCATCATCGCCCGATTCCTGCAAAATCTCTTCCGCCGTGGTCACCGTATCGACCGCCGCCTGCCAGCGGTGATAGGCGCCAACCACCGGTTCCAGCTGGGCATATTCCCGCGACAGGTCACGAAAGCGGTTTTGATCAGCCATAACCTCGGGCTGGGACAGGAGCAGCCCGATTTCCTCAAAGCGACCGGCAACCTGAGCCAGTCGTTGGTGGATGGAATCTTTCACGCGTCCTCTTCCTGATCCGGGTCCTGGAGCGGCTCTTCCGCCGAGCTGTCAAACAGCCAGGCGGCCGCCTGCAGTATCGTGTCTTCCTGTTCTTCTGCGGCCTGACGCAGCCGCGTGCTGGGACCATGCAGCATGCGTTGCGTCAGGCTATGCCCGAGCTGTTGGATAATTGCTTCCGCATCGCCCCCGGCACGCAGTTGGCGCAGTGCCCGTTCTGTCAGCGCGGCATTGTTCAGTTCCGCCTGCTGACGCAGCAGTCGCAGGCTGTCCGCTGCCCGTGCGCCCCGTAACCAGCGCAGATAGCCATGAACCTCCGCGCTGATTGTGCTCTCGGCCTCGCGCGCCGCGCGCTGACGTCGGTTCAGGCTTTCATCGGCAACCTGGCGCAGATCATCAATGGTGTAGAGATAGACGTCGTTCAGCGCCGCAACGCGCGGGTCGATGTCGCGAGGCACACCCAGGTCCACCATGAACACCGGGTCACGTCGCCGGGCCTTGATGGCAGCCTGGACCGTTTCCAGTGCGATCACCGGTTCACTGGCTGAGGTGGAGCTGATCACCACATCCGCTGCGGGCAGATGGGCGGGCAAACGATCAAGCCCCATGGCGGCTGCGTCAAGCGTTGCGGCCAGTTCCTGCGCTCGCTCGGGGCTACGATTGGCAATGATCAGTTGTCCCACGCCCTGTTGCTGGAAGTGTTGCGCACACAGGGTCATCATTTCCCCCGCACCTACCAGCAGCACGGTTTTTTGCTCCAGCTTGCCGAAAATCTGGCGCGCGAGAATGGCCGTGATGTAGGCCACGGATACGGGATGCTCGTTAATGCCAGTCTGGGTTCGTACCTGTTTGCTGACGGCAAAAGCGCGCTGGAACAAACGGTCCATAACTTTACCGACGCCGTCAGCCTCCCGAGCCGCCGTCCAGGCCTCTTTCAGTTGGCCCAGAATTTGTGGCTCTCCGAGTACCAGGGAGTCTAGGCCGCAGGCTACGCGGAACAGATGCTCGACCGCATTCGCCCCTTCGTAGCGGTAGCTATGGGTCGCCGCCTGCTCCGCATCCAAATCACCGGAGCTCAACAGCCATTCAGCGGCGCGGTCCAGTGCATCGAGAGGCCCCGAGGCATAGAGTTCGGTGCGGTTACAGGTGCTGACCACTATCGCCTCTTCCAGGCCCGCTGCCTGTCGCACCTGATGCACATGATCTGCATATTGATCGCGTGCAATGGCCATCCTCTCGCGCATAGCGAGCGGTGCGGTATGGTGACTGATTCCGAGAGCGAGAATGGGCATGAAGCGTCTAGCGTGCGCGGCGTTTTGGGATTTTGAGGTCGGGGGTGTGGAATATCAAGCGGGCAGGCATGCGGCCACAAAATCTCGGGATTGGTTCATTCCAGCCAAAACAGTATCCTTGCAGACCAGCTCACACGGTATTGTTTCATGAATCCAAGCGGACGTATGCACTTGTTGGCACTTCCGGCACTTTTGGTGCTTACTGCCTGCGCCTCGCAGCAGACTCAGGAGCTGTCCGCGCCTGTTCAGCCAGAGGCCTCAGCCCCAGCGACTAGCACCCCCGCGCTGGCCGCTGCTGCCCGTGCGGATGCTGACGATCAGGTCGCCTTTAAGGTTTGGTCGGCAGAGGTGTTCGGTACCGATGGTGATCTGGAGAAGTCAGCCACAGAATATGTTGAGGCGGCCTTGCTGTCGTCTGATCCGGCCATTGCGAGGCGCGCAACAGAAGTCGCCATTTCAGCCCGCATGTGGCAGGCGGCGGCCATGGCGGCCGATCGCTGGACCGTACTCGATCCCAACAATGTGCAGGCGCGCCGGACGGCCGCGCGCACGTCCCTGGTCGGCGGCGACTACGCGCTGGCGGAGCTGCAGTTGGCAGAGTTGTTGACGCTGCAAGAGCAAGAGACCTGGGGCGGCTGGGAAGAGCTGGGCGGTCTGCTTATGGTTGGACCGGATGCAGAGCGCGCGGTAACGATGGTGACCCGGCTCGTGGCGCAGGGCAATGCCAGTGCGAATGCCTATGCGCTGTTGGTAAAGTCCCAAGTGGTGGCCCGTACGGGGCGTTTTGATGAAGCCATGGTGCTGGCAGAACAGGCCGTGGTGCTGGCGCCTCAGGAGATCGCCCTGCGCGTGTGGGCTGGTCGCGTGGCGCTGAATGCGGAGAATCAAGCCAAGGCCCTGGAGTATTTCGAGTCGGCCTGGCGTCTGGATCCGGCCCAGCGAACCCTGGCCCTGTCCTACGCGGAGTTGCTACGTCAGACCGGTAATCTGGATGAGGCCAATGAGGTTTTATCCGTGCTGCCGGACACGCCGGCCAATCGTTTCGCGCGCATCGCCTTTGCCGTTGAGTCTGGCAAGCGGGCGCTGGCATTAAGTTTGTTTGAGGGTTTTGCCAGCATGCCCTATGGGGATCCCGTGGAGCAGGCCCTGCAAGCGGCACGCAGCGCCGAGGCGCTGGGTTTGAGCGACGAGGCCATCAGCTGGTACGAGCAGTTGGAAGGTACGGATCAGGCCTTGCCAGCGACGCTGCGGCGCGCCAGTTTGCTGGCCGGCAGTGGCCGCATGGACGAGGCGCGTCAGGTGCTGCTGTTTGCCCGTAATAGTGGCGGCCAGGCGGTCAAGCTGGAGACGCTGTTGGTCGAGGCCAATTTGCTGTTGGAAGCGGACCAGGGCGAAGCGGCGCTCACCACGCTTAGCCTTGCGCTGGAGGAGTTCCCCGACAATACGCGAATACTGTATTTGCGGTCCCTGGTGGCGGTCGGTCTGGATCAGATTGCGATGGCTGAGGAGGACCTGCGTGCCGTGCTGGCCCTGGAGCCGTCGAATGCGGCCGCGCTGAATGCGCTGGGCTACACCCTCGCGGACCGGACCTCCCGCCTCGAGGAGGCTGAGACGCTCATCCAAAAAGCCTACTCGCTGGAGCCGGAAGACGCGGCCATTATCGATTCCATGGGCTGGATTGCCTACCGCATGGGTCGTTTCGAGGAGGCCAGACGTTATCTTGAGCAGGCCTTCCTGCGCGATCGCAATGCAGAGATTGCCGCGCACCTTGGCGAGGTGATCTGGGTGCTGGGTGATGCCCAGCGAGCGCGGCAGGTCTGGAATGAGGGAATGCGTATTGAGCCCGGTAACCAAACCCTGATCGATACCATGCAACGTTTCGGTGTGCGCCCTTGAAGCGACTGGCCGGTCTGCTCGTGTTACTGCTGGCAGGCTGTGCAGCGCCTCAGCCCCGGACGCCTGATCTGACGGCGCCGGATGCGGCCTACCGTGAGCGCGCGGCGCTGCTAGGCAGTCTCTCCGACTGGTCCTTTACGGGCCGCCTGGGTCTTCGCCAGGGCGATGAAGGCGGGTCCGGACGCTTGGACTGGATGCAGCGATCCGCAACCAGCGAGCTGCGCTTTCGGGGTGCGCTGGGTGCTGGGGCCTGGCGTTTGCAGGCGGGGCCCAGGGAAGCGCGGCTGATTCTTGCCGATGGGACGGAACGCGTTGGCGTTGACGTGGTTGCCTTGGTGCATGAAACGACCGGTTGGCGGCTGCCGGTGGATGCGCTGGCTTGGTGGGTACGGGGTCTGACCGCGCCACAGGAAATACCGGCGCAGGCGCTGGAGCTCAGTGACGATGGTCTGCCGCAGTCTTTTCAGCAGGCGGGATGGCGGCTGAGCTATGAGCGTTATAGTGACGATCAGCCGGCGCCGCTGCCCACACGCCTGCTGGCTCAGCGCGACGACTTAACGGTCCGGCTGGCCATCAGCCGCTGGCAGCTCCGCGAGGAGCGCTAGGTCATGCTGCGGTTGCCGGCACCGGCAAAGCTCAACCTGTTCCTGCGTATCACCGGCCGTCGTGCCGACGGTTATCACGAGTTGCAAACCTTGTTTCAGCTGCTCGACTGGGGTGATGAGCTGGAATTGCATGGCCTCGAGAAAGGTCGCCTGGAACGCGCCGATCCGGTGGACGGCGTGCCAGCGGAGGCCGACCTGTCGCTGCGGGCTGCACACCTGTTGCAGGCGCGGGCGCAGGCGCTCGGCAGGCCCTGGGCGGGCGCGCGTATCCGGCTGCACAAGGCGATCCCCCTGGGCAGCGGTCTCGGCGGTGCCAGCAGCGATGCGGCGACGGTGCTGCTGGGTCTTAACGCCCTGTGGAACAGTGGTTTCACGATTGAGGAGCTGGCGGCGCTGGGGGCTGAGTTGGGTGCCGATGTGCCGGTTTTTGTACAGGGCAACAGTGCCTGGGCTGAGGGTGTGGGTGAGCGCCTAAGCCCTCTGGCGCTGGGTGAGCGCCATTACGTGCTGCTGCTGCCTGGCGTGGGTCTTGCCACCCAGGAGATGTTTGCTGACCCTGAGTTGCGACGGGACGCGGCGCCCTGGTCCCGGGCGTTGCCGGAGGCGCTGCCGGCGCTTGAGAACGACTTTTTACCACTGGCCTTGAAGCGCTCAGAGGTGCTCCGCGATGCCTTCAAAGCCCTGCAATCACTGGGCCCCGCGCGCATGAGTGGCAGTGGCAGCACCCTGTTTTTGGAAGCAATGAACGAAACTCATGCAAATGAGCTCACCACGGCGCTAAAAAATAATTATAATGTGCGCGCTGTCAGAGGCGTGGACCGTTCACCGGTGTATGGGGCTCTGGCAGCACAGACGCTGAGTATGTAACCGTTGGGACGTCGCCAAGCTGGTTAAGGCACGGGGTTTTGATCCCCGCATTCGCAGGTTCGAGTCCTGCCGTCCCAGCCAACTCACAGGAAAATAAGAACGGTGGCCACTCCCTCCTTGATGATCTTTTCCGGCAACGCGCATCCCGCGTTGGCGCACGATATCGCCCATCACCTCGGCCTGCCCATGGGCAAAGCCAATGTCGGACGCTTCAGCGACGGCGAGGTCATGGTGGAAATCATGGAGAACATTCGCGGTCGCGACTGTTACGTGGTGCAACCGACCTGCGCGCCTACCGCCGACAATTTCATGGAGCTGTTGGTTATGGTCGACGCCCTGAAGCGGGCTTCCGCGGCGCGCGTCACGGCCGTGGTGCCTTATTTTGGATATGCCCGTCAGGACCGGCGCCCACGCTCCGCCCGCGTGCCGATTACGGCCAAGGTTGCGGCCACCATGATTGGTGCGGTGGGTACCGATCGGCTGGTCACCATCGACCTGCACGCGGATCAGATTCAGGGCTTCTTTGATGTACCGGTCGACAATGTCTACGCCTCGCCGCTAACGCTGGCAGACATCTGGCAGCGCCAGTCCCAGCCATTGGTGGTGGTCTCCCCGGACGTGGGCGGGGTGGTGCGTGCGCGTGCCATTGCCAAGCGTCTGGATGCGGACCTGGCCATTATCGACAAGCGGCGGCCGCGGGCCAACGTGGCCACGGTGATGAACATCATCGGTGAGGTGGAAGGGAAATGCTGTGTGCTGGTAGACGACATGGTCGATACGGCCGGTACCCTGTGCTCCGCCGCCGGAGCGCTGAAAGAGAAAGGCGCCAAGCGCGTGGTGGCCTACTGCGTGCATCCCGTGCTTAGTGGCCCGGCGCTGAAAAATATCGCGGCCTCCGAGCTCGATGAGCTGGTGGTGACCGATACGATTCCGCTGAGCGAAGGTGCGGCACAGCTCGATCGCATTCGCCAGCTGAGTGTGGCGCAAATGATGGCGGAAACCATTCGCCGCATGAGTCAGGGCGAGAGCGTCAGCTCCCTCTACGTCGACTAGGATCGTGCACACCCGGTTTGGCGGGTGTTTGTGTTCGAAAGGCCTTCCCGTATTCCCTTCCGCTGCGCTATAATGCCGCGCTTTTTTTTATCGGGCACCTTGGTCGCGGGGTGCCTTTATCGGGCCCTGGCCTGGCGCGTACTTCACGAGAGAGTGCGCTTAACTGAGGAAAGACCATGACTGACTTTACGACGCTTTCCGCGGACATCCGCGAAGACGTGGGGAAAGGTGCGAGCCGCCGCCTGCGTCACGCCGGACGTATTCCCGCGGTGATTTACGGTGGTGACAAAGACCCCGTCGCCCTGACGCTTGAGCACCGCGAGGTGTGGCATGCCTGCGAGAACGAGATTTTCTTCTCCAGCATCCTGGAAATCCGTGTGGGTGACGGCCGCAAACAGAAAGTGGTGGTTCGCGATATGCAGCGCCACCCGTTCAAGCGCCAGATTATGCATATGGACTTCATGCGCGTGTCCGATAAGGAAGTACTGCGCATGTCCCTGCCGCTGCATTTCGTCGGTGAAGAGGAAAGCCCGGCCGGCAAGGCTTCTGGTACGGTGATTCAGCATCTGCTGAATGAAGTGGAAGCGGCCGCCCTGCCGAGCGATATGCCTGAGTTTCTGGAAGTTGACCTGTCCGGCCTGGAAGAGGGCGGTGCGGTGATGCTGGCAGAGATCGTGCTGCCGGAAGGTGTGGAGCTGGTGGCTCTGACCGATGACGAAGACAGCAATGTGATGGTGGCGAACGCAACCCACATCAGCGAAAGCCAGGGCACCGGCGCGGCCGCGGCTGCTGAAGCCGAGGCGGCGGCGGCAGAAGAAGCCGGCGAAGCACCGGCGGCGGGTGACGCTGCGGAAGACGCAGACGCCGAAGGCGAAGCGGAATAAGACCGGAGCCGGTCTTGTCCGATCGCCTGCTGATTGTTGGCCTGGGAAATCCAGGCCAGAAATACGCTGAAACCCGGCACAATGCCGGGTTTTGGTTTTTGGATCGCCTGCTGCCCGCGCTGGGTCGCGGTCTGCGGACGCAGGCCAAGTTGCAGGCCAGCGTGGCCACCGGTTCCCTGCACGGTGCGGAAGTCATTCTCGCTCAGCCGACCACCTTCATGAATCACAGTGGTCAGGCCGTGCGGGCCCTGGTCGACTACTACGGTCTGTCCGTGCAGCGCATTCTGGTGGCCTATGACGAACTCGATTTGCCGCCTGGCACCGTGCGCCTGAAGGAGGGCGGCGGCCACGGCGGGCATAACGGTGTGCGCGATATGGTCAAGCATCTGGGTAGCCCGGATTTCCTGCGTCTGCGCATCGGTATCGGCCATCCGGGTCATCGCGATGCGGTGACGCGCTACGTGCTCAGCCGCAGTCCGGCGGCTCAGCGTCAGGAAATCGATGCGGCCCTTGACCGCGCCGAGCAGGTTCTGCCCCTGGTACTCGATGGTCGTTTGCAGGACGCCATGACGCAGCTGCACACGCAGCCCTAGAGCGGCGCAGGCCGCCATCAACAAAAACGGGAGTAAGCAACATGGGATTCCGCTGTGGCATTGTGGGTTTGCCCAACGTCGGTAAATCAACGCTGTTCAACGCGCTGACTGAAGCGGCTATCGAGGCGCAAAACTACCCGTTTTGCACCATCGATCCGAACGTCGGCATGGTGCCCGTGCCCGATCCGCGTCTGGACCAGCTGGCGGCAATCAACCAGCCGGAAAAGCTGGTGCCCACCAGCATGGAGTTTGTGGATATTGCTGGCCTGGTGGCTGGTGCCTCCAAGGGCGAAGGCTTGGGTAACCAGTTTCTTGCGCATATTCGTGAGACCGATGCCATAGCCCATGTGGTGCGCTGCTTCGAAAACGAGGACGTGGTGCACGTGGAGGGCCGGGTAAACCCGGTGGCCGATCTGGAAGTGATCAACACGGAACTGCAGCTGGCTGATCTGGAGTCCATTGAGCGTAGCCTGCAGAAAGCGGAGAAGCTCAAGCGCACCGGTGACAAGGAGATCCTGCGCCGCGTGGACCTGCTGACGCGCCTGCGGGACGCGGTGGATGCGCCCGGCGGATTGCGGGCCCTGGATCTGGATGCAGATGAGGAAAAGGAGATTCGTTCCCTCAATCTGCTGACCCGTAAACCGGTCATGTACATCGCCAATGTTGATGAGCAGGGTCTGGTGGACAATCCGCTGCTGGATCAGTTGCGCGCTGCCGTGGCTGAGGAAGGTGCCGAGGTGGTGGCCGTCTGTGCGGGTATCGAGGCGGAGCTGGCCGGCATGGATGAAGAAGAGCGTGATCTGTTTCTGGCCGATCTGGGGGTCAGCGAGTCGGGCCTGGCACGGCTGATCCACGCTGGCTATCGGCTGCTCGGCTTGCAAACCTTTTTTACCGCGGGGCCGAAAGAGGTTCGTGCCTGGACCGTTCGTGCCGGCGCTACGGCGCCGCAGGCCGCCGGTCGCATTCATACGGACTTCGAGCGCGGCTTTATCCGCGCCCAGGTCATCGCTTTTGACGATTATCTGGCCGGTGCCGGTGAGCAGGGCGCGAAAGAGGCCGGCAAGCTGCGCATGGAAGGTAAGGACTATGTGGTTCAGGAAGGCGATGTGATCCTGTTCCGCTTCAATGTGTAGCGCGGGGCGGCAGGCACTGCGCCGACCGTGCCGGCGCTGGTGAAAAAGTGTAAAAATTCTTGTTCACAGTGCTTGCCAGTGACGCCATTCGGCCGTACAATTCCGCGCTGTTTT
Organism: Lysobacterales bacterium; assembly: GCA_029935455.1. Classification (GTDB taxonomy): domain Bacteria; phylum Pseudomonadota; class Gammaproteobacteria; order Xanthomonadales; family SZUA-36; genus Marinihelvus. The sequence goes on from JAOZKI010000005.1 coordinate 61,984, forward strand.
GCGGTGCAAATCTTGACGCTTTTTTGTTGATGGGACAAAATAGCGGGCTTGCTTGCCGGAGGGGTACCCAAGCGGTCAACGGGGGCAGACTGTAAATCTGCTGGCTATGCCTTCGTAGGTTCGAATCCTACCCCCTCCACCATTTACCGGCTGGATGGACAGTTCGGTGAAGTGGCGCCAGGCAAGACAGGTACAAATCGGGTAATACGGGGACGCACTTGGTCCCGGCGACGCTGGTAGAGGCCGGCACGTCGCCCTTTTGTCGTATGTCCGGTACAGCGCGGCTGGCGGGCTTCGGTCTGCAACGCGCGGGGCCAGCTACGGCTGGCGCAGTTTGTGCGGGTGTAGTTCAACGGTAGAACCTCAGCCTTCCAAGCTGATGATGTGGGTTCGATTCCCATCACCCGCTCCATATTCCGGCACCTGCGGTGGCCGGTCGGTCCCCCGGGAGCGGCGAAGGCAGGTACATATGGTTTCCGCCCGCATAGCTCAGGCGGTAGAGCACTCCCTTGGTAAGGGAGAGGTCACTGGTTCAAGTCCAGTTGTGGGCACCAGCTTTTTTTTAAATTTAAAAGGCATTAAGCGGAGACAGAGATGTCCAAGGAAAAGTTCGAACGTAATAAGCCCCACGTGAACGTCGGTACGATCG
>JAOZKI010000091.1:0-699 GCA_029935455.1 Lysobacterales bacterium
AGGTCACTGGTTCGAGCCCAGTATCGCCCACCACTTCGCACCATTAACCATGCAGCCAGACCGCACCGTTTCCGTGGCAGCCGTCACCGCGTCTACCGTAGCAACGACCGCACGACCACCCGCATTGCCTTCAGCTGGCTCTTAGGGCAGCCTAACCGGGCCTAGCCATGCGGGAGTGTGACCATGAAGTTCTTACTGTTTCTCGGATCTGTGCGGGACAGCAGCCCGCCGCGGCCGCGGCGCCTCGGCGAGCGGGTTGCGCGCGCCCTGCAAGCTGCTTTTGCGAAGGCTTTTGACGATCACGATCTGCAGCTGGTGGACGCGCTGGACTACCCGCTCGATGCGGTTTTTAAGCCCCATTTTGCCTACGCCAAAGACCGTGCACCGGAGCCGCTTGAGCAGCTATCCCAGGCGATTCAGGAGGCCGACGGCTACATCATGCTCAGCCCTGAGTACAACCATGCCATGAGTCCGGCCCTGGCCCATCTGCTCAATCATTTCGGCAGCTCCCTGTTTGCCTACAAGCCCAGCGCCATCGCGACCTACTCGGCCGGCCAGTGGGGTGGCATGCGTGCCGCGGTGGGCTTGCGTGGCTTTCTCAGTGAACTGGGTTGCCTGCCGGTCTCAGCCATGATCCATGTCCCGCGCGCCGCTCAGGCCTTGGATGAGACGGGGCAGTTTCAGGATGACCCGCAGCGC
>JAOZKI010000091.1:709-9229 GCA_029935455.1 Lysobacterales bacterium
CCAGGGCTATTTGGAACGCACGCTGCTACAACTGCTGTGGTGGGCCGATGCAACCCGGCAGCAGCGCCAGCGTATGGACCCGGAAGCATTAATCGGCAGCTTTCGCCGCGACCCGGCTGAGCGCAACGCGCCGGGAGGCTAAGGGCCGGACGACGGGAGCTGGCAGCGCAGTCGCCATAGATCATGGCCGCTGGCCGCGTATTTCTCTTCGAAGGGCGTCAGCGGCTGGCCGGCAGGCAGATAGTTCTGCATCGGCTCCGGTGCCTGTCCCAGCCGTTCCAGCGCCCGGGCAAACTCCAGCACATAGATCTGCCAGTTGCTGCGCAGCTCCAGCCGGCCGCCGAGCGCCAGCAAAGTGCCGAACACCGGGTGCGCATGCCAGCGGCGCTGTAAATGCGCGGGCTTGGGCCAGGGATTGGGATAGAGCAGATAGTGATGCTGTAGCGGCCAATCGGCCGCCCGCGCGAGACGCCAGATGGTGGCCAGTTCGGCCCGCACCCACAGCACGCGCCCGCTGGCCCGCGGCTGCTCATGAGCACCCACGCGACGCAGGCGGGCGGCGGATTGATCAATGCCAATAATCAGGGCATCGGGGTGCCGGGCCGCGAGCCGCTGCGTGCTGAGGCCGGTCCCACAGCCGCTGTCCAGCACCAAAGCTTGCGTGCGCCCCTGCTGACTGCGCCATTGTTCAAGCTGCGCGAAGGCCTGTTCGCTGGGTCCGTGTAGCGGCGCCTGCCAGGGTCGCTCCCGATGCCGCTGCAGCACCGTGTCCAGCCGCTGGTGCACACCGGTCTGGGAGGAGAAAACGGAGCGCGAATTGCCGCTGCCTGACGGCGCAGAAACCGGTTCTGACTCGGACACCGAGACACCTCCCTGCTGGCCGCGTTAAAATGGCGCCATAATAATGCGCCGTCACCGGCCCCGCACCAGCAACGGACCCCGTTCATGTCTGCAGCCACGAGAATACTGCATAGCCAGCAGCCCTTCACATTCGCCCGCGGTGGGCAATTGCCTGCGCTGGAACTGGCCTATGAATGCTGGGGTGAGCTGAATGCCGCGCGCAGCAATGCGATCCTGATTTTTACCGGCCTGTCACCGGATGCACATGCCGCATCCAGCCCGGAGAACCCGGAGCCCGGCTGGTGGGAGTTCATGCTCGGCCCTGGCAAACCCCTCGACAGCGAGCGCTTCTTTGTCATCTGCGTGAATTCCCTGGGCAGTTGCAAAGGCAGCACCGGGCCCGCCAGCCTGGATCCCGCCACGGGTCAGCCCTACCGACTGCGCTTCCCCGAACTGAGTCTGGAAGATATTGCCGCGGCCACGCAGCGCGTGGTGAGTGCTCTGGGGATTGAGCAGCTATTCGCCGTGGTCGGTCCCAGCATGGGGGGCATGACGACACTGGCCTGGCTGCAGCAAAATCCCGCTGGCGCACGGCACATGATCAGCATCTCCAGCGCCGCTCATGCGGAGCCTTTCAGCATCGCAATCCGGTCCCTGCAACGGGAAATGATCGTCAGCGATCCGGCCTGGCAGGACGGTGCCTACAGCGATGCTCAATGGCCCGAACACGGCATGCGCATGGCCCGCAAGCTGGGCATGATCTCCTACCGTTCCGCCGGCGAGTGGCGCGAGCGTTTCGGACGCGCACCGCAGGCGCACTACGCGCCAAGACTGTTTGGCATGAATTTCGCGGTCGAGTCCTATCTGGAAGCCGCCGCGGAGCGCTTTATCGGCGCCTTTGATCCCTGCTGCTATCTCTATCTTTCGCGTGCCATGGACCGCTTCGACGCCGCCGCCGGGCAGGCATCGCTGAGTACCGCCCTGGCCCCCGTGCGGCTCGAATCAGCGCTGGTACTCGGCGTCGATAGCGATGTGCTGTTCCCCGCGCATCAGCAGCAGGAAATTCACCATGCGCTGCGGGCGCAAGGCGTGAACAGCCAGCTGCAGGTGCTGTCCTCGGTGCAGGGACACGACGCTTTTCTGGTAGACTCGGAGACCTTCGCACACGCCGTGAGCGACTACCTGCAGAACCTGACGCCACAGGAGCTACCGCAAAAATGAGCCTTGACTTCCAGGGCAAAGACCGCCTCATTGAGCGCATTGATCGCGCCATCGACGGCGAGTGTCCCTTTGAGATCACCACCTGCCTGCGCCATGCGTTGGTGGAGTGTATCGCCGATCCGGCCATTCGGCTGCCTGAGGAGGTCTTTGCCGTACTCCCCGGGCACTACGCCCGCCGCGCGCTGTTTACCCATCCGACCCGGGGCTACAGCATGATCGCCATGACCTGGGGGCCAGGCCAGGGTACGCCCATCCATGATCACGATGGCATGTGGTGCGTGGAGGGCGTTTGGTCCGGCTGCATCGAGGTGGTGAGCTATCAGCTGCTGGAGCAGCAGGGCCAGCGCTATCGATTTCAGGATGTGGGAACCATCATGGCTGGCTGCGGCAGTGCCGGCAGCCTCATACCCCCGCATGAATACCACACGATCGCCAACCCCAGCAGCACGCAGACCGCCGTGTCCGTGCACATCTACCAGCACGCCATGGAAAGCTGCAATCTGTTTGAAGCAGAAGGCGATGCGGGCTGGTACCGCAAGGAAGCCAAGCAGCTCGCCCTGGACGCAGCCTGAGCCGACTTTTGCGCTGGCCACCCGCGGTGGCCATCGTTATACTGTGCGCCCCTCCGGGCCGGAGTGGCGGAACTGGTAGACGCGACGGATTCAAAATCCGTTTTCAGAAATGAAGTGAGAGTTCGAGTCTCTCCTCCGGCACCAATTAGCGCGCCTATGGAGCGCACGCTGCAAGGATTCCTCCGGCAACTGCTGAGCCTGCTGTAATGCGCCGTAGCGCACGCGTCTTCTTTGCGCTGTGTTAGCATTAACAGGTCCGGCAAGCGTGTGCGAGGCCCACGGGGCACGCAGCAGTAGCTGGTCAGCATCACGGTCTGGGGGGACTGCAATTTGCGCCACATTTTTGAAGAAATTAAGCGACGCAACCTTGTACGCGTGGCCATTACCTATGCGGTGGCCGCCTGGTTGATACTGCAGGTCACCGAAGTGCTCCACGAACTCTTGAGCCTGCCCGAAAGCGTGGGGCCGACCGTGGTGATGTTGGTGCTGCTGGGCTTTCCCCTGGCCTTACTGGTGGCCTGGTTTTTCGAATTAACCCCGAGCGGCCTCAAGCGCAGCTCCCAGGTAGACCCCAGCCACTCAATCCGGCGCCAGACCGGTAAACGTTTGAATGTGCTCATCATCGCGCTCCTAAGCACCGCCGTCGTGGTGTTACTGGTGGACCGTTTTCGCGCTCCAGCCACGCCAACTGCAACAGTGGCAGCAAATGCTGCGCCGCCGCTAGCGGCGGACCAGCCCGAGGCGACTGCCACCAAGCCGAAGCCTGCCGCTGTTCCGCCGCCGCGCTCCCTGGCAGTGCTGCCGTTTGCGAATCGGGGTAGCGAAGACAATCAGTTTTTTGTTGATGGCATCCATAGTGATTTGCTCATTACGCTGGCGCGAATCGGTGATATCAAAGTCGTCTCACGGACCTCCGTACAGCGCTATGCCGGTGACCAGCATGAAACGCCGCTGCCAGAAATCGCGGCTGCATTAAATGTCGCGACGGTCATGGAAGGCTCCGTCCAGCGCAGCGGGGATTCGGTACGCATCAGCGTACAACTGATCGATGCCGCCTCGGATCAGATGCTGTGGGCGGAGCGCTATGACGAACAACTGAGCGCGGAAAACCTGTTCAAAATCCAGAGTGAGATTGCCAGCCAGATCACACAGGCGCTGCAGGCCAACCTGGCCCCGGAAGAAGCGGAAAGTCTGCAGCAACAGCCCACCAGTAACCTGGCTGCCTACAGCGCCTACCTTCGCGGCCTGCAGGCCTTTGAACAGCGCGGCAGCGCACTGAGCGAGGCGCTGCGCGAATTTGAGCAGGCCACACGCCTGGACCCAGATTTCGCTCTGGCGTGGGCCAGATTGGCCATGGCGTATTTTGTCAGGCCAAGCTGGGAGCTGGTTTTTGAAGAATCAAAATGGCGACAACCCGGAAAGGCCGCGCTGGCCAGAGCTCAGGCGCTGGCGCCGCAACTCGGTGAAACTCTGCTGGCGCAGGCCACGGGATCTCACGTAGAGCGCATCTGGGTTAACCCAAAGGCGCCCACGCAGCCCATTGAGGCGCTCTATGCGCAGGCGCTGGCGCGCCTGCCCGGTTCTGCTCAGGCATACAACTGGTACGGTCAGCTCATCTCTGGTGACATCAGCCGTTTTGCAGAAAGCCGAGCACTGTATGAGCAAGCCATTGCGCTGGACCCTTTAACGCCCTTTTACTACACCAATCTGGCACTGCTTCTGAGCGACAACCACCTGTACGAAGACACGGAAGCGCAGCTGGCACAGGCCATCGCCCTGGAGCCCGGCTATCTCCCCGCCTGGATCGGGATGGCTGAGCTACAGGCCAAGCAGGGGCAACTGGCCAAGGCCTGGGCAACAGCGGCCGAGGCTGCCAGGCTGGATAGCACCAGTTTTATTACCGCGTTCATTTCTGCCGGGATAGCGTTCACTTTGGAAGACCGTGCGCGACTGGCCGAAGTCCCAGAGAACTGGATCGCCAACAACCCTGACAGCTCTCCGGCACAGCAACAGTTCTTACAGAACCTTGCCGCTAGCCGGAATGCGCAACTTGAGCAACGCTACAGCGCGGCGCTTGAGATTCTTGCAAATACACCGTCCACCGTTTATCAGGAATCCGAGCGGGCATCCCGATGGATTCGCTTGCTCATGGGTGACTTTGCAGGGGCAGTTGCCCTCGCCGAGACGCTGACACCCGGCTTCCTGCGGCTCGAACACATGGACCAGCAGTTGCGCCAAACACCCGGGGAAGGCTGCCTGACAGCTTATGCGCTGCTGCGCACCGGTCAGGACGCGCTGGCAAGAGAATTGTTTACGCGAACTCAAGACCTGCGCCATGCGCTACCCAAAGAGCTTGCAGCTACCGCCGACCAGCGCGTTAACCAATACCTGTGCGAAGCCATGGCCGGTAATTTTGAGGCGGCAATGCGCTTGCTCGAGGCGCGCATCAATGCGGGTGACTACACGGTCTGGGAATCTACCCGGCTGGACCTGTTCGAACCACTGCGCGGAGATCCCCGCTTCGAAGCGCTGTCGCAGCGCGTACAACAGACGCTGGCCGCACAGCGCGCGATGCTCGATAAAACGGCGCAAACCACGGCGGGAATGAATTAGCGCAGCGGCCGTTCAAGCCCCCTGAAGCAGCTGCTGCTGTTCCTGTGCCAGCGCCGCCCGGAAAGTTTCCATATAGGTGGCAAAGCGTTTCAGGCGGGTGGTAGTGCTCATGACAAACCCCGCGCTCACAAAAAGCTGTCGCCTAAAGTCATTGTCCTGACACAGCATGTCCAGGCTGGCGCTATCGGCGACCTGGAGCATGGCAAAACCTTCTCCTACCGTGACCAGGGGATGGGACCAGACATGCTGGCTCCAGCGCAGGGAGGCGTTAAAGGCCAGCTGACGCTGCTCTTCCAGCAGCTGATTCGTATAGGCGCTCAAAGCCGTGCGAAACGCTGGCGAAAGCAGGTCCAGATAGGGATCGCGACGGTTGAGCTGTTCCAGCGTGATGCTGGACAGGGCCGGGGAAAAATCCCGCAAAAGGTCATTGATGACCTCGTTCAGCGGCAGGCGCCAGTCCGTTTCCGCCTCGCAGCGTTCCAGTATTTCAAACACCGCCCTGCGCTGCGGCTCGCCCCTGGCGGCCAGGGCGCTGCTTTGCGCAATGATGTCCTCGTTCAGATTTAGCTCGATTTCGATACGTTCGAGCATTTCCACCAGACCGTCGCGCCGCTCCTGGTCGCGGTCCCAGTTGTCCACCTGCAGGGCAATAAACACCCCGCAAAAAACCAGCGCCAGCTCAAGTGCGAAAAACAACCAGCCAAACTGCCTGAAGGCGGCGTATCGTTGGGAAATAATCATGGGCCTAACTCCGATAGAGATTTACCGGGCGGTGGCCCTGCCAACCTTCAGGGCGCGCCCTGCGGACGCGATTTGCGCGAGGAAACAGCGTTGCTCCCCGCAACGGCAGACTAGAACAGGTCCCGGGCGATACGAAAGCCCACCTGCGGTGTGGTCAGGTCAGCGGGTGCGGAGAGACGCGAGGCAGAACGATTTTGGCGCGGCGAACTGGCCCAGTAACCACCGCGTACCACACGCCGGGAACAGCCGGGGTTTTCCCAGGCTGAGCCATCATCCGGTGCGCGCGCGTAGCTAGAATGCCAGCAGTCCTGCATCCACTCACTGACGTTGCCGGCCATGTCAAACAAACCGAAAGCATTGCTCTGAAAGCTCCCCGCTGGCGCCGGACCGAAGTGGCCGTCATTGTAGCGTCGAAACGCCGTATTGAAGTTGCGACCACTAACGGACTCATCCTGATCGCCAGCCAGATTCTCCACCAGTTCATCGGGGCGATTGTCCCCCCACCAGTGGGTACTACGGGTACCGGCCCGCAAAGCGTATTCGAACTCGGCCTCGCTGGGGAGTCGATAAGGCAGCCCCGTGGCTTCTGCCAGCCAGGCCGCATAGGCCTCAGCATCAGCCCAGGCAAGGTGCAGAACGGGGAGCTCGTCGTCTGCTTCTTCGCCCTTGTAATCCATGCGCCAGGTGACGCCTTCCCGATCGCTGAGCTGCCCCAGTTCATCGTCCCAGACGGAGCCATTTCCGACCAACTCGGCTTCCGTGCGATAGCCCGTAGCGGCCACAAATGCCGCGAACTCACCCACGGTCACTTCCCGCAAACCGAGCGCAAAACCACGCTCAAAGGTCACCCGATGCATGGGTGATTCGTTGTCACTCCGATCGCTGTCGTCGCTGGGCGAGCCCATCAGGAAGCTGCCAGAAGATATGACGACCACCGCCGGCGCCGTACCCGCACCGGATTCAAAAGGATCTTCCAAAATCTGCCCGGGCTCAAAAGCCCCATAGTTTTCTTCACGCACCATGCGCTCGCGCAGATTCTGGACGCGATCCTCAAAGCCCCCCAGCGCAATGAGGTCGATTAACTTGAATTCCGCCAACTCCAGATTGCCGGCCCGCAGCGCACTGATGATATCGGCTTCGATCTCGTCCGCCTTGCCCGTCCGGAAAGATGCAATTTCCGCCCGGCCAGCAAGCACCAGGCTTTGATCTTCCCGTATCGCCTCGGCTTCCGTCAGCCAGGCGTCGGAAAGTTCGAAATCAAGGTTCTGCGCGGCGTCCTGTGCGTAGCCCACCATCACCCGCTGGATTTCTTCCAGACCGGCCTGCGCACCTCGATTGTTCGGGTCTACGGTTAACACCTTGCGATAGAAATAATAGGCACTTTGCAACAGAGGCTCGACCAGACGCCCGGCCTCGCGGGCGGCCGTGGCCTGATCCAGCCAGCCCTGCACTTCGCGGCTCCGCGCCAAGCGCGACCGTGACTGGCTCAGCCCGCTCTTGCGAGGATTGACTGAGCGCACCACCTGCTGAATCTGCTCAGCGGTCTTGAAGTCACCATTGTCCATGGCCACGTCGGCCTGACCGAGCAAGTCCGTCAACAAGGCGTTGAGCTCGTTCAAAGCCGGTTGATAGCCCGGCCGTGCAGCCACCATGGATATAAGCTGGTCCAAACGCGCTGCCTGGGCCGCATTGGGCAGGGAAAACGGGGTATTGGAGGTTACCCGGCCCAGCTTCTCACCGCTGAGTGCCGGATCTGCATAGCTTTGGCTAGCGCGCTCTGCATCGGCAAGACGCTCCCAGGCAGTGCCCAGACCCCGCTTGTTAGGATCAATCTGTCGAATCGCATTGAGCATGCTGGTTGCCTGCTCCGTTTGCCCGCTGTCGATCATGGACAGAGCACTGGCCAGCGCAGCGTCGAGCACACGATTGAGTTCATTGAGCGCGGCCGGGTCATCGGGGCGGGAAGACAGCGCACTGAGGGCCGCTTGCAGGCGCCGATCCAGCCCCGGGTCGTCCAGACGAGGGCCAGCCGCCTCTGCCGCCGACGGAGCGATCGGCTCAGGGATCGCCAGATCAGGCTGATAGTCTTCGTTCACCACGTCGCCGAGGCGGCGCACGCGCCGTTCCTGATTGCGACTCGGCTCCTCAGCAGCCGTTTCCTCGCTGTCCGTGCCCGCGTCCTGCGCAAGCAGCGGCGTGCTGGTAAGGAAAAAGACAGTCAGCCCGAAGCTGATGGCCGTTTGCACGGCTTTGGTCAGTCGACCCATGAAGTATGCACGCATCTTTACTGTAGGTTCCGCTTTTCGCGCAGGCGCGTGGTATGGTTGACCTTGTTATTACGCTTGCGCGAACCAACTTGCAATTTAAACCAACTGCGCCATCGCCACAAGGTTTGTACAGTGCAAAAACCGCTGACAAACCGTGTGGATAGACCCCATTTCAAGGCAAACTCTTAAGCTGCATGATTACTGAATCATTTCCCGTGGACCGGGAGCGACTGGAGGCGGCACTGACAGCTGCCGAACGGCCCATG
>JAOZKI010000124.1 GCA_029935455.1 Lysobacterales bacterium
CCGCCACCGAAACGACCCGGGTCTGAAGACAGGAATCGCCTGCCCCCCCATTGTCACCCGAATCCTGCCCAACTCTGACCTTTTACTGCCATTACCCATTGCGTCACGCAGGTATAAAAAAACGGCGCCCTGGGGCGCCGTTTTTCCTTTGGATCCCGGATACAACGCTGACGCGAGTATCCGGCATGACGCCAGTGCTGGCGTCATGCCCGGTGGGCAGACGACTTAGTCGTCCTTGCCAACCTCTTTCATGGACAGGCGAATCCGGCCCTGCTTATCAACCTCAAGCACTTTGACCTTAACCATCTCACCTTCTTTCACCACGTCGGTCACTTCTTCCACGCGCTCTTCGGAGAGCTGGGAGATGTGCACCAGACCGTCACGGCCTGGCGTCAGTGACACAAAGGCGCCGAAGTTCATGATCTTGATGACCTTGCCTTCGAAGATCTGGCCCGGCTCGATGTCCGCCGTGATCTGCTCGATGCGCTTGCGCGCTTCGTCGCCAGCGGCCTTGTCCACGGAACCGATGGTGATGGTACCGTCGTCATCGATATCGATGGTGGCGCCGGTTTCTTCCGTGATGGAACGGATGGTCACGCCACCCTTACCGATCACGTCACGGATCTTGTCCGGATGGATCTTGATGGTCATAAGACGCGGGGCGAACTCGCTCATCTCAGCGCGCGGCTCAGAGAGCACTTTGTTCATCTCACCGAGGATGTAGTTACGCCCTTCGTTGGCCTGGGCCAGGGCGATCTTCATGATTTCCTCGTTGATACCCTCAATCTTGATATCCATCTGCAGAGCGGTAATGCCTTCGCTGGTACCGGCCACCTTGAAGTCCATGTCACCGAGGTGATCCTCGTCACCGAGGATGTCAGACAGCACGGCGAAACGGTCGCCTTCCTTAATCAGACCCATAGCGATACCCGCCACCGGTGCTTTCAGCGGTACGCCCGCATCCATCAGCGCCAGGGAAGAACCACACACGGAGGCCATGGAGGAAGAACCGTTGGACTCGGTGATTTCAGACACCACCCGAATCACATAGGGGAAGCTGTCCTGACCGGGCAGTACAGCCGAGATACCGCGGCGCGCCAGACGGCCATGCCCGATTTCCCGACGCTTGGGACCGCCCATAAAGCCGGTCTCACCCACACAGAAGGGCGGGAAGTTGTAGTGCAGCATGAACGGGTCTTTGTATTCACCGGTCACCGCATCAATGATCTGCGCGTCACGGGTGGTACCCAGCGTGGTGGTCACAATGGCCTGCGTCTCACCGCGCGTAAACAGGGCGGAACCATGCGTGCGCGGCAGCATGCCGGCTTCCACGGTGATCTGACGCACATCGGTGGGCTCACGGCCGTCGATACGCGGGTTGCCGGACAGCACCCGGTCACGAACCAGGAACTTCTCCAGCTTGTGGAAGTACTCGCTCACTTCGCCAGCGCTCGGTTTGCTTTCGTCTTCCGCATCGGTCAGCTGCTCGATGACCGCTGCCTTAACCTCGCCCACGGCTTCGCGGCGCGCCATCTTGTCGGCGATCGCGTAGGCCGCATTCAGACCTTCAGAAGCCGCAGCTTCCACGGCGCTCTTGAGCGCGGTGTTTTCTGCTGGTGCTTCCCAGGTCCAGGCATCCACGCCCACTTCAGCGCACAGCTCGTTGATGGCCTGGATGGCCACCTGCATGGCTTCATGGCCAAAGGTCACGGCGCCGAGCATCACGTCTTCGCTCAGCAGGTCCGCTTCCGATTCCACCATCAGCACGGCTTTTTCCGTACCCGCAACCACCAGTTCCAGCTTGGACTCTTCCAGCTGGCTGGCCGTTGGGTTGAGCACGTAGTTGCCGTCAATGTAGCCCACCTTGGCAGCGCCAATGGGGCCAGCGAAAGGCATGCCGGACAGGGCCAGCGCCGCAGAGGCACCGATCAGGGCCGGGATGTCGCCATCCACTTCCGGGTTGGAAGAGACCAGATTGGCGGTAACCTGAACTTCGTTCAGAAAGCCTTTCGGGAACAGCGGACGGATCGGACGGTCGATCAGGCGGCAGGTCAGTACCTCCTTCTCGGTCGGGCGACCTTCGCGTTTGAAGAAACCGCCCGGGATACGACCGGCGGCATAGAATTTTTCCTGGTAGTTAACTGTCAGCGGGAAGAAGGACTGGCCGGGGTTCGGCTCCTTGCGTCCGACTGCAGCAACCATGACCACCGTATCGGCCATGGAAACCAGAACCGTCGCGTCAGCCTGGCGGGCGACACGGCCGGTTTCGATGGTGACCTCATGGTCACCGAACTGGAACGTCTTGGTGATTTTTTGCACGTCAAGTTTCCTGAAAACGTAAAAGTGGGATACGACAAAGCGCTGGCAAAACCGTGGGGTTATGCCAGACGCTTAATCGAGTCGATAGGACAAAAAGACTTTAACGGCGCAGACCAAGGCGACCGATCAGGTCACGGTAGCGCTCGATATCCTTGTTTTTCAGGTAATCGAGCAGGCCGCGACGCTGGTTAACCAGTCGCAGCAAACCGCGACGCGAGTGGTGATCACCCTTGTGCGTCTTGAAGTGGTCTGTCAGGTGACGAATACGGGCCGTCAACAGCGCTACCTGCACCTCGGGGGAGCCGGTGTCGCTCTCGGAGCGTTTGTATTCCTCGACGATCTTGCTTTTTGCCTCAGCATTAAAAGACATGGTTAGTCTCCATATCTAGAGCCTCGAGGCCTTTGTAAAAACCCTGGTTGCCCGGCGTGAGCAGGGGTCTTTTCAAAGCCCTAGGTAAGCCCCGGTGGAAAGAGACGCGTAG
>JAOZKI010000033.1 GCA_029935455.1 Lysobacterales bacterium
TCGGTCATCGTGCGCCTGTCTGATTTCAAATCCAATGAATACGCCAACCTGGTCGGCGGGCCACGCTACGAACCCCACGAAGAAAATCCCATGCTGGGCTTCCGCGGTGCCTCGCGCTATGTGGCCGAGGGCTTTCGGGACTGTTTTGAGCTTGAGTGTCGCGCCATGCGCAAGGTGCGCGAGCGCATGGGCCTGAGCAACGTGTGGGCCATGGTGCCCTTTGTTCGAACGCTAGAGGAAGCGCAAGCCGTTATCGAGGTGATGCGTGGCTTTGGTCTTGAACGAGGCAAGGAAGGGCTGAAGATCGTCATGATGTGCGAACTACCTTCCAACGCCCTGCTGGCCGATCAGTTCCTTGAGCACTTCGATGGTTTCTCCATCGGCTCCAACGATCTCACGCAGCTGACGCTTGGCCTGGACCGGGATTCGGCGGAAATCGCGGATCTGTTCGACGAGCGCGACCCGGCCGTCAAGGTACTGCTGGCCCGTGCCATCGGCGCCTGTCGCGCAGCCGGCAAATACGTGGGCATTTGCGGTCAGGGCCCGTCAGATCATCCCACACTGGCGCAGTGGCTGATGGACGAGGGCATTGAAAGCATGTCCCTGAACCCGGACTCGGTGGTGGAAACCTGGCTTTCTCTGGCGGCCTCGAAAGAAAGCTGACGGCTCAGTTTTGTCCCGCCAGCGCACCCATGTGCTGGCGGTAGTAGCGCAGCTCGGCGATGGACTCGCGGATGTCCGATAGGGCTTCGTGCCGGTTTTCCTTATGCAGGCCGGCCAGCAAGTCCGGCGCCCAACGCGCAGCCAATTCTTTCAGCGTGGATACATCCAGATTGCGATAGTGGAACCAGCGCTCCAGCATGGGCATTTCACGCGCCAGGAAACGCCGGTCCTGACAAATGCTGTTGCCACACATGGGCGATGCACCTGATGCGCTCCACTGCGCCAGGAAAGCCAGGGCCTGCGCCTCAGCGTCGGCATGGCTCAGCTGACTGGCCAGCACGCGATCCCAGAGACCGGACGCCGTGTGGTGGCGGGTATTCCAGTCATCCATGGCCTGTAAGCGGTTGAGCGGGTGCCGAATGGCCAGCACCGGCCCCTGAGCCAGTTCCTTCAGATCCGCATCGGTAACCACCAAGGCCAGTTCCAGGATCGTATCCCGCTGTGTGTCCAGCCCCGTCATTTCCAGATCAATCCAGATCAGGTTCTGGGCCAGTGCTTGTTCGCTCACGTCCTACTCCTGAAGAAAAGCTGCCGCTGCTATCGGCGCATGATACCGAGCGAAAGGAAAGCGGGCCAGCATGCGCTGCGGGTGCTAGCATGGCGCCATGTTCCTCATTGAGTCACGGCGCAAATGCCGCCCAAACCCCCATGAATGAGCTGCTCGAAGCCCGGGTGCTGGTGGCCTATGGCAGCCACGGCGTGGTGCAGGTAGGTGATGGGGAGCCGCAGCCCTGTCTGTTTCGACGCAAGGTCGGCCGGCCATGCTGCGGCGACCGTGTGCTGATCCGGCGCGCGGATGAACAAAGCTATGTGGTAGAGGAGATCATTGCGCGCCGTAACCAGTTCATGCGCGCCGACCAACGCGGACGTCCGCAGGTCATTGCCGCCAATCTTGACCGGGTACTGGTGGTCATGGCCAGCGAGCCCCTACCCTCACGGGATTTGCTCGACCGTTACCTGGTCGCAGTCCATAGCCTGGAACTGGAACCGGTTATTGTCTGGAATAAAGCGGAGCTCCCAGTCGCTTGCGGCGAGCCGGGGGCACAATCGCTGGCACGGCTCGAGGAATATGCAGAACTGGGCTACGCGGTAGCGCGCACCTCCTGCAAAGAAGCGCCGGGCGCCGACGCCTTATGGCCGCTGGTCGAAGGTCACACCAGCGTACTGGTGGGCCAGTCTGGCGTGGGCAAGTCCTCGCTGATCCGCGCTTTGCTGCCGGACCTGGATATCCAGACCGGCGCGCTCTCACGCGTCACCGGCAAGGGCACACATACCACCACCACGACCATGCTTTACCAACTGCCGGGCGGTGGCCGGCTTATGGATTCCCCCGGGGTCTGGGAGTATGGGCTGTGGAAACTGGATGACGAGGCGCTGGTGGGGGGCTTTCCTGAGTTCGGCACCTTCGCAGGCCAGTGCCGATTCCATAACTGTCGACACCTGAGCGAACCGGGCTGCGCGATCAAGGCCGCGGTGCAGAGCGGTGAGATCAAGGCCTGGCGCTACCAGAGTTACCAGCGACTGATGGCACAAAATGACAGCTGAGCCTCGGACCAGCTGTGCTAGACTCCAGTGGCTGCGAAATGAGGGATAGATAATGCGCAAGTTGGTTTTGGGGATAAGTGTCTTGCTGACGCCGGTGCTCGGCAGCGCCGATGTATTACTGATCGACGAGGTGCGTCAGGTTGAGCGCATGGCGCTACCCAGTAATGGGCAAAGCAAGGTAAACGTAGAGGCCAACTTTGGCACGCCCAGCAAGCGCCACGATGCGGTGGGCGAGCCACCGATCACCCGCTGGGACTATGACACCTACTCGGTGTATTTCGAAGGCGACCTGGTGTTGTTTACGGTTCTTAGCAGTGGTCAGCCCATCGAACAGGGCTAGCTAGCCCGGACCTGAAAACGACGGGGCACAGCTGTCCGCAGTGCCCCGCTCACCCCGCTGGATAAACGCTCACGCGCCGGGGACCCGTTTGCGGTATCCTGTGCGCCCTTTAAAGCGGCTCAGCAGGGCCAATTGAGTTCTTTTGAACCCTAGCCAACCGGAAGCTCAGGAATCGTCGGAAGCCCTTGCGGCGGCCGACCAGCCACGACGCGATGTGGAACGTGATGGTGTGCACTACACCTTGCTGGGTACGGCCCACGTGTCACCCGCCAGCGTGCGTGCGGTCAACGAGATGATTGCCAGCCAGGAGTGGGATGCGGTAGCGGTGGAGCTCTGCCCTACCCGCCTTGCCTCACTCAAGGGCCAAACGAGCTGGGAAGATCTGGATCTGTTTCAAATTATTCGCGGCGGCAAAGCCGGGCTGGTCATGGCCAACCTGGCACTGAGCGGCTATCAAAAACGTATCGCTGAACAGTTTGGCATTGAGCCGGGAGCAGAATTGATGGCTGCGGCCCAGGGCGCAGAAGCACGAGGCTACGCGCTGCAGCTGATTGATCGCGATCTCGCAACCACCTTGCGCCGTACCTATCGGGCCGTGCCCTGGTACAAACGCCTGTGGCTGACCACGGGCCTGATCATGAGTTCCTTCAGCTCCGAGAAGATTGATGAAGAATCCATCGAAAAGCTCAAGGAAGGTGACATTCTCGAATCGACTTTTACGGAGTTTGCCGAGGACTCTCCGGAGCTGTTCGAGGCACTGATCGCTGAGCGCGACCGCTACATGGCCGACCGCTTGCGCGTTGAGAATGCGGATCGGGCTGGCCAACGGGTCCTGGTGGTGATTGGGGCCGGACATCTGGACGGGCTGGCGCAGCATCTGGCTACGGGCAGCGCAGATCCTGTCATGGAGTCAGAACAGCTGGCGGCCATGCCGCAGCCGGCGCGTTGGCCCAAACTGCTGCCTTGGTTGATCACGGCACTGGTACTGGCCGGTTTTATCTTCGGTTTTGCCCGCAGTCCAGAGCTGGGCTGGACCCTGGTCATGACCTGGGTGCTGATTAATGGCGGCCTCTCCGCGCTCGGGGCGCTCCTGGCCGGCGGCCATCCGCTCACCATTCTCAGTGCCATGTTGGCAGCACCGCTCACCTCGCTGAATCCCACCGTCGGCGCGGGCATGGTGGCGGGGCTGGTGGAGTGCTTGCTGCGTAAGCCAAAAGGCCGGGATCTCAAGCGGCTACGTGACGATGCCACCACGCTGCGCGGCTGGTACGGCAACCCGGCGACGCGCATTCTGCTGGTGTTCTTCCTGTCCAGCGCCGGCTCCGCCATTGGCACCTACGTGGCCGGATTCAAATTCGTGCAGCTGCTAAGCTAGAGCCAGCGATGAACATCGGTGACCACATTCTGCCCAATCGCCTGGCTCTGGCCCCCATGGCCGGCGTAACCGATCTCCCCTTCCGCCAGCTTTGTCGTGAACTGGGTGCCGGTTATGTGGTGGGTGAAATGATTTCCTGTGATCCGCGACTGCGCGGCACCCGAAAATCCCTACTGCGCAGCAATCACGAGGGTGAGGCGCGCCCCATTGCGGTGCAGATCGCTGGCAGCGAACCGGCATGGATGGCAGAGGCGGCCCGCTACAACGTGGGACTGGGTGCAGAAATTATCGATATTAATATGGGTTGTCCGGCCAAGAAGGTCTGCAACAAAGCGGCCGGATCAGCCCTGCTAGAACACGAAGATCTGGTGGGTGACATCTTGCGCGCCGTCGTTGACGCGGTGGAGGTACCGGTCACGCTCAAGATTCGCACCGGCCCGGACCGGGAGCGTCGCAATGGCGTACGTATCGCCAAAATCGCGGAAGCCAGCGGCATTCAGGCGCTAGCGGTGCACGGCCGCACGCGGGCAGACCGCTTCCGTGGTGAAGCCGAATACAACACCATCAGCGAGATCGTTGCGGCCGTTTCCATACCGGTCTACGCCAACGGTGATGTGAACAGCCCGCAGGAGGCCAAGGCCGTGCTCGCCCAGACCGGCGCCGAAGGCCTCATGTTGGGACGTGGCGCTCAGGGAAATCCGTGGATTTTCCGCGAAATCCTCCACTATCTGGACACCGGTGAACTGTTGCCGCCGCCCGGTCCGGAAGCGGTACATGCGGTCATGACCCGCCATATTCGAGGCCTGCATCAGTTCTACGGTGAACACCAGGGTGTGCGCGTGGCGCGCAAGCACTTCGGCTGGTATTTGGCGGGTCGCCCTGGCGGCCAGGCCTTGCGCGACCAATTGGTTCGCATCAAGCTGGCCTCCGAACAGCTACGCCTGCTTGATGATTACTTCCTGTCCCATCAAGAGGCGGCGTAAAAGGAATAAATAGTGTTAAATATCAATAAAATAAAAACTTTATTTAAATCTTTTTCGCTATATTTCTTGCTTCTGGCAGCCAGCGCCCCAGCGGTGGCCGAGGATGCCTCGCGCTTCTACGGTCAATGGCCGTCGGTGCTGCCACCTCTCTTCGCCATTGCCTTCGCCCTGCTGTTCAAGCGGGTGATCCCGGCCCTGTTCCTTGGCATCTGGCTTGGCGCCTGGCTGGCCTATGATCTGAGCCTGCCCGGATTGGGCAAGGGTCTGCTGGACACGTTTCATGTCTATGCAAAGCAGGAACTGGCGGACGCGGACCACGCAGCGGTGATTCTGTTCTCGCTCATGATCGGGGGCATGGTGGGCATCATCAGTCGCAATGGCGGCATGCAGGGCATCGTGGAATCCATCGTGAGCTGGGCCAACAGCGCGCGGCACGCCATGCTGTCAACGGCCACCATGGGACTGGCCATTTTCTTCGACGACTATGCCAACACGCTGGTGGTGGGCAATACCATGCGCTCGGTGACTGATGCGGTGAAAGTGTCCCGGGAAAAACTGGCCTACATCGTTGATTCCACAGCGGCGCCGGTGGCCTGCATCGCGCTGATCACCACCTGGGTGGGCTATGAAGTGGGCCTGATCGGTGATGCGCTGGATAATATTCCGGCCCTCAATGAGCAGCCCTACCTGGTGTACCTGTACACGATTCCCTACAGCTTTTACCCAATCTTTGCGCTGCTTTTTGTTTTTATGGTTTGCGCCAGCGGTCGCGACTTTGGCCCCATGCTGCAGGCCGAACGCAAAGCGCGCCAGCTGGGTGTTAACGCCGACGAGGTCAGCCAGGGCGCGGCCAGTGATGCGGCACCGATTCAACCGATCGATGGCAAGCCACGACGCGCCATCAATGCGCTGCTGCCGGTGGCGGTGCTGATTGGTTCCGTGCTCGTTGGCCTCTACGTAACCGGCAGCGCCGGTCTGGACGGTGCCCATGCGAGCCTGCGCGATATTGTCGGCGCCGCAGACAGCTACACGGCCCTCATGTGGGCCTCTCTGCTGGGTATGATCACGGCGGCCGTGCTGTCTCTGGCGCAGCGCATTCTGAATCTTGAGCAGGTCGTGGATGCCTGGTACCGGGGGCTGCGCGCCATGCTCAAGGCCATCATCATTCTGATCCTGGCCTGGTCCCTGGGGTCGGTCACCACAGATCTCGGCACCAGTCAGTTTTTGGTACAGGCGCTGGGCGATACGCTGCCGGCCTGGACGCTGCCCACCCTGGTGTTTCTACTGGCAGCCGCGACCGGCTTCGGCACTGGCTCCAGCTGGGGCGCCATGGGCATTTTGATTCCCCTGGTGATCCCCCTGACCTGGGCCCTGATGGTCAGCCAGGGGCTGGGCGCGCCTGAGCATATGCACATTCTGTACTCTGCCATCGCCTCGGTACTGGCCGGCAGCGTCTGGGGGGACCACTGCTCACCGATCTCCGACACCACCATTCTGTCCTCCCTGGCCAGCGGCTGTAACCACGTTGAGCATGTGCGCACCCAGTTGCCCTACGCCGGTCTGGTCGGCGCCGTTGCCATTGGCCTGGGCAGCCTGCCCGTCGCTCTGGGCCTGCCCGTCTGGATTGCCTTGCCGGCCGGCGCCCTGCTGCTGTTCGTGCTGCTGCGCCTGCTGGGCAAGCCCACAGACCAACAACCAGCCGACGCGCCTGGGGCGCCCTGAGAATGCGCTGATCACGCGATCTTGCGCCCGCTGATGCCATGCTTTACGCTCCGCGCTCGCGAAGCTGGCAAGACCCCATGAAGACCCCTTTGAGCGATGCCCGCTTGGGCCCCAAAGCCGGAGCACCGGCCCGCTGGAATGGCCTGCACGGCAGTAGCCAGGCGCTGGCGCTGCTGGCCGCTGCGCGCGCGCATGGCGGACTGGTGCTGGTGGTCACGCGCAACAGCCACCGCGCCCGCGTGCTGGAGCAGGATCTGAAACTTCTGCGCACGAGCGACCTGCCTATCTGGCACCTGCCTGATCGCGAAACACTGCCCTACGACCCGTTCTCAGCCCACCCGGACATTGTTTCGGAACGACTGGCCGCACTGGCCGCTCTGGGTGGACAGCGTCAGGGCATCCTGCTGGTGCCCGCACCCATACTGCTGGAGCGATTGGCACCGCGCAGCCATGTGCTGGGCAATAATCTGGATCTGCAGCCTGGCCAAAAGCTATCGATCGATGACTTTCGCGAACAGCTGCTGCAGGCAGGCTACCAGGCGGTCGATCAGGTCTATCAATCCGGACAATTCGCCATCCGCGGCGCCCTGGTGGACTTGTTTCCCACCGGCGTGAGCGCGCCGATCCGCATCGACCTGTTTGATGATGAAATCGAGACGCTGCGCACCTTTGATGCGGATTCCCAGCGCTCCACCGGCGAGCTGGACCGGCTCCAGCTGCTACCGGCACGCGAATACCCTTCGGATCCGGCTGATCTGAACCGCCTGCGCCGAGCGCTGCGCATGCGTTTCGACGTCGATATGCGCAACGTGCCGCTGTATCAGGATCTGCGCGCTGGCCTGCATCCGCAAGGACTGGAGCAATATCTGCCGCTGTTCTTTGAGCAGACCGAATCCCTGCTCGACTACCTGCCGGGTGCGCCAGCGGTGGTCATGCAAGATGGGGTACCGGAGGCCATGGCGGCGTTCGCCGCACAAACCCTGGATCGTTGGGAGCAGCGCCGACATGATGTGCAGCGCCCGGTGTTGGATCCTGCCGAGCTGTTTTTTGACCTGAACGATATCCTGGAGCCGCTAGAAAGCAGTCTCCGACTACAACTGGGACCCGCCGACTCCGGGCCCGTGCAGGAATTCCAGACGGCTCTGGCGCCGGACCTGGCCATTCATGAGCGCGGCAAGGAGGCCAGCGCCGCCCTGCAGGCATTTCTTGAGCAATGGCCCGGCAAAGTCCTGTTCGCCGCTGATACGGCCGGCCGCCGGGAAGCCCTGCTGGACACGCTCAGTGCTTTCGCTATCCGCCCGGTGCGAGCGGACTCATTTGCCGATGCATTGACCAGTGAGGAGCGCCTGAATATCACCGTTCTGCCGATTGAAAGCGGCTTTCTAATCGAACCGTCTTTGGCGCTGTTAACCGAACAACAGCTGTTCGGATCGCGCGCGCGTCAAAGCACGGATCTGAAGCGTGACGAACGCGATCCGGAGGCCATCATCCGGAGCCTTGCGGATCTGGAGGAAGGCGCACCGGTGGTCCATGAGGACCATGGCGTGGGCCGCTACCTCGGGCTACAGACGCTGGAAGTCGATCAGCGCCGGGCCGAGTTTCTTGCCATCGGCTATGCCAAAGACGACAAGCTCTACGTGCCCGTAGCGTCCTTGCACCTGGTGAGCCGCTACACGGGCGCTGCGCCGGAAACCGCGCCCCTGCACGCACTGGGCGGCGAGCAGTGGACCAAAGCCAAGCGCAAGGCAGCCGAAAAGGTTCGTGATGTGGCGGCCGAACTCCTAGATCTCTACGCCCAACGCGAAGCCCGCGAAGGCCACGCCTTTCCCATCGATGAACGCCTTTATGCGGAGTTTGCTGCCACCTTTCCCTATGAGGAAACGCCGGATCAATTGCAGGCCATTGAGGCTGTGCGTGCGGATATGGCCGCCCAGCGCCCCATGGACCGCGTGGTCTGTGGCGATGTGGGCTTTGGCAAGACGGAAGTTGCGCTGCGCGCGGCCTTTATCGCAGTTCAGGGCGGTCAGCAGGTGGCGTTTCTGGCCCCCACCACGCTGCTGGCCCAGCAGCACTATCAGAATTTTACCGATCGCCTGGCGGACTGGCCGGTCAAGGTGGAGATCCTGTCCCGTTTTCGCAGCCAGAAAGAGACCAGCGAGGCATTGGAACGGATTGCCAAGGGCGCCGTTGATATTGCCATTGGCACCCATCGCCTGATCCAGCGCGATGTTAAATTTGATCGGCTCGGCCTGGTCATGATTGATGAAGAGCAGCGCTTTGGCGTGCGCCAGAAGGAGCAGCTGAAGAAACTGCGCGCGGAGGTCGATACCCTGACCCTGACCGCCACCCCCATTCCGCGCACCCTGAATATGGCCATGTCCGGCATTCGCGACCTGTCGATCATCGCTACCCCGCCGGCGCGCCGCATCGCAGTGAAAACGCTGGTCGCTCAGTGGGACAACGCCATGCTACGCGAGGCCCTGCAGCGGGAAATTCAGCGCGGCGGCCAGGTGTTCTTCCTGCACAACGAAGTCAAAAGCATCGAGCGGATCGCACGTGAAGTGGGCGAACTCGTGCCTGAAGCACGGGTGCGTGTGGCCCATGGGCAGATGCCGGAGCGCGACCTGGAAGCGGTTATGCTGGATTTTCATCGCCAGCGTTTTCACGTGCTGGTGTGCACCACCATCATTGAGAACGGTATTGATATCCCGACCGCCAATACCATCGTCGTCAACCGCGCAGACAAATTTGGCCTGTCGCAACTGCATCAGTTGCGGGGCCGCGTGGGACGTTCCCATCATCTGGCCTATGCGTACCTGCTGACCCCCGATCCGAGGGCCATCAGCAAGGATGCACTGAAGCGGCTGGAAGCCATCGCCAGCCTCGAAGAACTGGGCGCTGGCTTCACATTGGCCACGCACGATATGGAAATTCGCGGCGCCGGCGAACTGCTGGGCGATGAGCAGAGTGGCCAGATCATCCAGATCGGCTTCAGCCTTTACAGCGAGCTTCTAAATCGCGCTGTGGCCGCGCTGCGAGCGGGTAAAGAGCCCGATCTGGATGCGGGCAAGCGCGGCGGCGCAGAACTGGAGCTGCACGTGGCAGCGCTGATCCCCGACGATTATCTGCACGATGTGCACGCCCGCCTCATGCTTTATAAGCGCATAGCCAGCGCCAATTCACCGGAGCAGCTGCGCGACTTACAGGTAGAAATGATCGATCGCTTTGGCTTGCTGCCTGATGCCACCCGCAACCTGTTTGCGATCACGCGTCTCAAACTTCAGGCGGACGCGGTGGGTCTGCAGCGTGTCGATATCGGCCCCCGCGGCGGGCGCCTGCTGTTTGCGCCCGATGCACGCCCTGATGTAGACGCCCTGTTACGCCTGGTGCACGAAAGCCCCAGCCGCTATCGCCTGGCGGGGCCGGAAAAACTGCAGTTTCTGGATGAAATCGAAGACGGTGACGAGCGCATTGAAGCGGTTGCCAGACTACTCGAAAGGCTGGCCGCCTAAGGTCTGAACGCACACCATCTGGGCTGGCTATAATAAGCGAGCACCCACACGCGCCTTAATCATGATAACAAGCAGAACCCAGCCCCACCCCGCGCTCCTACTCTGTGCCAGCATGGGTTTGTGGGCTCTGGCATGCACCACGGCAACGGGCGCGCAAGCGGACCGCTATCGCATCGATGTCATCGTATTTGAGCACCTCGACGGCGCCAGCACCCCCGCGCAGGAGCAAATGCTGGAACGCTTTGGCAATCTCTATGAACTCGATAGCGGTGCCATGCCGGCAGCGCCGCAGCGGCTACGCCTAGAAGATGGTGAATTCGAAGCGATCTGGCAGCGCTTGGAGCGGCTTGCCGCCTATCAGCCGCTCACCCGCCTCAGCTATGAGCAGACGGTCTATGACTATCACCCGGCCGTGCGCTTGCACAATGAAGTGGTGCTGGCCTATGCGCCGGATGCGCCCAACAGGCCGACCGCAGCATTGGAGACGGACATGCCTGCAGTGGCCACCCGGGATGCTGCCGAGGCCGCCGCATTATCGGAACGCACGGAAGCCGTACCATCAGCCGTCCCACTGTATCAGCTGGACGGGTCCATACAGCTTCGACGCAGCCGTTTTCTCCACGTCGATCTGGACCTTGAGTATCGTCTGGATGGCCCCGCCTGGGCCCTGGCCTTTCCCGACCAACAGGCATTGAAACCGGGCTTCAGCTGGGTCGGTGAAGCACCAGAAGCGGCATCCGGTGACGGCTTTGAGGAGGAACCATTGGAAACCGCCCCGGTCACCCCCATACCGTTCGAACTGCATCGTTTGCGCCAGTCGCGACAGATCAAAAGCAATACGCTGCAGTACTTTGATTCGGCCTTCCTGGGCGCTATCGTCCGGGTCTCCACCATCAGCGCGGCCGCTCCATGAGAGCAGGCCGTTGGCCACCCGACAAACACAGGAAATCCCATGACTCGCGAATTCAATAAATGGCGTCCGCACCCCTGGCACGGCCTCGATCTCGGTCCGGAACCGCCACGCCTGGTGCATGCGTTCATCGAAATCACCCCGTTCGATTTCGTTAAATATGAGGTGGACAAGAAATCCGGTTTTCTCCGGGTCGATCGGCCCCACCGGACCAGCTCTCTGCCCCCTTCTCTGTATGGTTTCGTGCCCCAGACCTACTGCGGGCGACGCGTGAAGGAACTGATGCCAGGTGCCGAGCGTGGTGATCATGATCCGCTGGACATCTGCGTGATCTCCAACCGCCGGATTTCCCACGGGGAGATTCTTATTAATGCACGGGTGGTGGGCGGCATTCCCATGATCGACGGTGGCGAGGCGGACGACAAAATCATCGCGGTACTGGATAACGACGACATTTTCTCGCATGTGCAGGATATCGAAGAGCTCCCCGAGACCCTGGTCGAACGTCTGCGTCATTACTTCAAGACCTACAAAACCCTGCCTGATGAACCGGAAAAGGTGCAGATTGGCAAGGCCTACGGTCGCGAACACGCCGCCAAGGTGATTGAAGCGGCAGCCGCGGACTATCGCGAAGAATTTCGCGAGAGCTAAAGCCATGGGCCAGCGCTGGCGAAGCGCAGGTTTTCACGCTAGGCTGGGGCCTTCATCGGCCCTTAGCCCGGAGTCTTCATGAGCCTCGAGAAAGTCGTTTTCGCCTTCTTTATCGTTCTGGCACTGACCCTCAACTTCGGGTTTTTTATTGGTGAACTGGACAATCCGGCCCACCATGACGCCTTCGAACTCGGTGCGGCCCTGGTCGTGAGTCTTATCGCCACCGTGCTCAAGTTTGGCGATCGCTCCCAAATGGGCGCCGTCTTGCTGGCCACCAGCCTGGTGGCCGACCTGCAGCTGTTGCTGGCCGGCGGCCTATGGATCTGGGCCGTGCACGTCGCCCAGGTCGACACGGCCAGTGTGATTACCAGCGTGGTGTCCCTGTCCGGCGGTGCCCTGCTGGCCAATCTGATTTCCGTCGTGCTGCTGGTAGCTGAAACGATCGTCATTCGTCGCTAGCCAGGGCGCGCTGGCGGGCGGAATCACAACAGCATGAACGATATTATCTGGATCACCATGCGGCAGATGCGTTCGCCGCTGATCGTTCTCCTGCTGGTATATTTCCTCTCCATTCTGGTGCTGGTGTTTGTGCCTGGCGAAGATGCCCGTGGCCTGCCCGTGTCCATGAGCGTGCTGGATGCGGCCTATTTCGTTGCCATCCTGTCCACCACTATTGGTTTGGGTGAAGTGCCCTTCCCTTTCACCGGTGCCCAGCGCTTCCTGGTGCTGCTGATTCTGTTTCCCAACGTGATCGCCTGGCTCTATTCCATCGGTGCCATGCTACGCCTGTTCGTCGATCCCCGCTTCAAGGCCGTGCTGGAACGCAACCGTTTTCGGCGCCAGGTACGCTGGATTGGCGAACCCTTCTACCTGATCTGCGGCTTCGGTCAGAGCGGCAGCATGATTGCTCGCGGTCTGATCAAACGGGGCCAGCGTGTGGTGGTGGTGGAGCAGGATCCTGATGTGGTTGGCCGGGAGCTACTGCATGACCAGTTCGCACACATGCCTATTCTCACGGGAGACAGCACGAACCGTGAGAACCTGGAGCTGAGCGGGCTGCATAAAGACAACTGCTGCGGTGTGATTGCGGCCACCAATGACGATCACGCCAATCTGACCATCGCCATTACCAGCAAGCTGCTGGAGCCGGACCTGCCAGTTTATGCGCGCTGCGCCAATCAGCGGGTCAGCGCGAACCTCGATTCCTTTGGCACGGATCAGGTCGTTGACCCCTATGAGATTTTTGCCGGCCGTCTGTTTCTGGCTTTGGCCTCACCGGAAAAATACCTGGTGCAGGACTGGCTCATCGCCGTCCCGGGCGCCCCCCTGCGCAAAGCATTGAAACCACCCAGCGGCCACTGGGTAGTCTGCGGTGCGGGTCGCTTTGGCAGCCGCATCATTAGCGCTCTGGAACGCGCCGGCCAGCACATTACCGTGATTGATGTTCATCCCGAGCGCATCAAGAACTATCCCGAGGGCGTGCTCGGCCGTGGTACCCAGGCCGCCACGCTGGAAGAAGCCGGCATCAGCGAAGCCGTTGGCGTGGTGGCCGGCACCGGTGACGATATCGACAACCTCTCCATCCTGCTGACCGCCAAGGAGCTGAACCCCGACCTGTTTATGGTCGCACGCCAGGAGCAGCAGCAGAACGATGCGCTATTTGTGGCCAGCGGCGCGCAGCTGGTGGCTCAGCCAACATTGATCGTAGCCCGGCGCGTGCTGGGCGTCTCAACCACCCCGTTGTTAAAGACCTTTCTGGAACACCTGGTTCATCAGGACAAGGATTTTGCCAATCGTGCGCGCCACTTGTTGCATGAGCGGCTCGGAGATCGGGCACCGGTGATCTGGGTCAACGACCTCAGCGCCGAGGCCGCACGTGGGGTGATCGCCACCTGTGAGGAAGGCATCGAGCCACAGCTGGATCATCTGCTGCATAACACGCGCAGTGGGCACGATGAGCAGCTGCGCTGCGTATGTCTGGTGCTGGAACGCGGCGCCCAGCGCTTCTTTCTACCTCAACCGGAACAAACACTGAAAGCAGGCGATCGCCTGCTGTTTGCTGGCCGCAGTGACGCCCGCGATGAAATCACCCGGGCGCTGGCTGATCCGGTACTGCTATTGGACTATGTGACGCCTGACAATATGCCGCGTACCGCGCTCGGACGCTGGCTAAAACGCCGGCAAAGCCCCCGTTAGCGAGTGAGTTCGAAGGCATCTGCCTCCGCAGCAAAAGGAAAGTCGCTGCGCACCTGGGCCACGCGCTCCAGCGCCAGGTCAGCCACGCGGCAGCCTTCCTCTCCCCAGGGCGCCACAAGCGTCTCTCCCAATGGATCATAGACCGCGCTGTGCCCTGGGTAAGACACGCCATTTCCGTCTTCACCCACCCGGTTCACCGCCACCACGTAGCACTGGTTCTCGATCGCGCGGGCGCGCAGCAGAGCATCCCAGGCCGCCACCCGCGGCGTGGGCCAGTTGGCCACAAAGATCAGCAGATCATAATCATCGCGCACGCGACACCAGACAGGAAAGCGCAGGTCGTAGCAAATCTGCGGAGCAATGCGCCAGCCCCCATGCTGCATCAACACCCGTTCCTCGCCAGCACGATAGCGCTGGTCTTCACCGGCGTAGCTGAACAGGTGCCGCTTGTCATAGAACTGAATCTCACCCACGGCATCAACCAGGAGAAACCGGTTGCGTCGGCCCAGTTCGTCTTCAATCACGGCGCTGCCGCAGAGCGCGGCCTCCTGCGCTACCGCCTGAGCGCGCAGCCAGGCCACGGTCTCACCGGCCATGGTTTCATCGGTGGCACGGGTTTCTCCCAGGAAGCCCGTGGTAAAGGTTTCCGGTAACACATAGAGGTCAGCACCGGGCTCGGACGCGATCAGGCCCGCCAGGTGATCCCGGTTGCGAGCCGGATCACGCCAGTGCAGGCGGGATTGAACAAGGGCGATACGCATGCTTGAGATTCTCCTGGACCGAGATCCCAGTGTACACCCGGCGGCCTCAGGCGATGAACAGAAAATCCTTACCTTCTCTACGCCCTGCCCGCTCCATAAACTGGCGAATGTCGGGACGGGCGCCGCGCGCCCCAACCGCCACCAGCACCATCCCCTCGGACCAGGCGGCCGCCGCTTCGATGGCATGCACCGGCAAACCACGCTTGCTGCCGCCGATGCGCCGTGGATGCACATCAACGAAGCCGGAAACCTGTGCGCCCTCTGCCAGCAAAAGATCATGAAAATCACGGCCACTCGGCCCCGCACCCCAGATCAGAAGATTCTTGCGCAGGCCCCGCGCCTGAACCAGGTAATGGGCCTTGGCCCGCTGGAAAGCCCGTCGTGCGTAGCGATCGCTGGTGCGGGTGAGCCGTTGACCATGATCACGCCAGCGCAATAGCACCGGATCCGGCTTGCCCATGGCCATGCCCAGCGCGTCAGCGCGCAGAAAGAGATCGTAGTCCTCGGGCCAGTCCGGATCGGCGTAGCCGCCCAGCTCTAACAAGGCCTGGCGGCGGAAAAAGGCCGTGGGATTGGGCATGGGACTTTCCGTAAACAGGGCGCGACGGATTTGTTCGGGCGTACGTTGACGGTTAAGCCAGCCTTCATAATGCTGATTACCACCGGCCAAACCACCCTCGGCAAACAGCTCCACGCAGGCCCCGGCCATGGCCACCTGCGGGTGCTGCTGCAGGTAGGCCAGCTGCACCGCCAGACGCTCGGGCAGGGCCAGGTCATCACCATCCATGCGGGCAATCCAGTCACCCCGAGCGGCCGCCAGCCCCGTATTGAACGCATCTACCACACCGCTACCGCGAGCGCGGAGCAGCTGCAGACGCGGATCTGTACCTGGAAGCGCCGTAATGGCACCGTCATTACTGCGGTCATCCACCAGCAGTAACTCGAGCTGCCGGTGCGTTTGCTGCAGAATGCTGGCCACGGCAGCGGCCAGATGGGCACCGGCATTGTGTACCGGCATGATGACGCTGATCAGGTCCAAGTCAGCGGGCCTTCGCTCTTCGGCCGGGCAAAATAAAACCCCTGGCCGACATCCTGACTCACAAGACGGGTGCGTCCCCACTCACCCGTCGCAACCTTGTTAGTCGCAGACGCCGGCCAGGGGGATTCGATCAATCCGTACCTGGCGAAAAGGGCGAAATGATTCGGCCTTTCACTCTTACTACGTCTGGGCGAAAAAAAAGTTGGTAAAAAAATAAAAATTAGCCTTCCGGGCGCATATAGGGAAACAGCAGCACATCGCGAATGGAAGGTGAATCGGTCAGCAACATGACCAGCCGGTCAATGCCAACCCCCTCACCTGCTGTCGGCGGCATGCCGTATTCCAGGGCGCGGATATAGTCCGCGTCATAGTGCATGGCCTCTTCATCGCCGGCTTCCTTGCTGGCCACCTGCGCCTGAAACCGCTCGGCCTGATCTTCCGCATCGTTAAGCTCGGAGAAGCCGTTGGCAATCTCGCTCCCGCCGACAATCAATTCAAAGCGATCAGTGACCCGCGGATCATTGTCGTTGCGCCGCGACAGGGGCGAAACCTCGGTGGGATAGGCAGTAATGAAAGTGGGCTGGATCAAATGCCGCTCAACGGTGGCCTCATAGAGCTCGGTCAGCAGCTTACCCACGCCCCAGGTGGTTTCCTGATGCACGTCGCGAGCGTCCAGCGCCGCCCGCAGCACCGTCTCATCCCAAAGATCCGCGTCCGCCAGGTCGGCGTTATAGCGGCGCACAGCGGCCTCTACGGTGAGCCGCTCAAAGGGCTGCCCGAAGTCGATTTCCTGCGCCTGGTAAGTCACGCGGCTATGGCCCGTCACCGCCTCCGCCAAACCACGCAGCATGGCCTCGGTGAGATCCATCAGATCGTTCACATCCGCGTAGGCCCAGTAAAACTCCAGCATGGTGAACTCAGGATTGTGGCGGGTGGAAACGCCTTCATTGCGGAAGTTACGGTTGATTTCGTAGACCCGATCCAGCCCCCCCACGGTAAGGCGCTTGAGATAGAGCTCCGGCGCCACGCGCAGGTACATCTTCAAATCCAGCGCATTGTGGTGCGTTTCAAAGGGTTTCGCCGTCGCACCACCGGGTATGGGGTGCATCATCGGCGTTTCCACCTCCAGGAAATCCCGCTCGGGGGCCTCCAGGAACGCGCGGATAAAGCTGATCACCCGCGAACGCGCGCGAAACACGGCGCGCGATTCCTCGTTCATGATCAGATCCACATAGCGCTGGCGGTAGCGGGTTTCC
This sequence comes from Lysobacterales bacterium, assembly GCA_029935455.1. Taxonomy (GTDB): domain Bacteria; phylum Pseudomonadota; class Gammaproteobacteria; order Xanthomonadales; family SZUA-36; genus Marinihelvus. The sequence goes on from JAOZKI010000033.1 coordinate 17,014, forward strand.
GTATCCTGCAGGCCGTGATATTTCTCCGGCAGCGGACGCAGGGATTTGGTCAGCAAGCGCAGGCTGGAGGCGCGCACGGAAAGCTCGCCCTTGTTCGTACGCACCATGCGTCCGGCCGCACCGATGATGTCACCGACGTCCCACTGCTTGAAACGCTGATACACGCCCTCGGGCAGTTCATCACGCTGCAACACCAGCTGGATGGAACCGGAACCGTCCTGCAGGCGCACGAAGGCGATTTTGCCCATGACGCGCTTGGCCATCATGCGGCCCGCCACGGCAAAGGTTTCGCCCACGGACTCCAGTGCCTCGGCGTCAGCATCAGCGAACCGTTCCGCCAGCACCGCAGCGGTGCTATTGGGGCGGAAATCATTGGGGAAGGCCTGGCCGGCCTCGCGCAGGGTCTGCAATTTGGCGCGCCGCTCGGCAATCAGGCGGTTTTCGTCAGCGGGTTTCTGGTCGTTCACGTGGTTTTCCTTGGCGCTTAGAGGCCGGCTTTGAGCGAGGCTTCAACAAAATCATCAAGATCACCGTCCAGCACGGCCTGGGTGTTACCGGTCTGCACGCTGGTGCGCAAATCCTTGATGCGCGAATCGTCGAGTACATAGGAACGGATCTGGCTGCCCCAGCCGATATCCGACTTGGCGTCTTCCATGGCCTGGGATTCTTCGTTGCGCTTTTGAATCTCCAGTTCGTAGAGCTTGGCGCGCAGCTGCTTCATGGCCTGATCCTTGTTTTTATGCTGGGAACGGTCATTTTGGCACTGCACCACCACGCCCGAGGGCATATGCGTGATGCGCACCGCTGATTCCGTCCGGTTAACGTGCTGACCGCCCGCACCGGAAGCGCGGTACACGTCAATGCGCAGATCTGAAGGATCAATATCAATTTCGATATTATCGTCCACCTCCGGTGAGGCAAACACGGCCGCAAAGCTCGTGTGGCGGCGGCCACCGGAATCGAAGGGGGACTTGCGTACCAGCCGATGGACGCCGGTTTCCGTGCGACACCAGCCGAAGGCAAAGTCACCGGTAATGTGAATGGTGGCGCTTTTGATGCCCGCAACCTCACCCGGCGAGGCCTCCACCAGCTCCGCCTTCCAGCCGCGCCGCTCGGCCCAGCGCAGATACATGCGCAGCAGCATTTCCGCCCAGTCCTGGGCTTCCGTCCCACCGGAGCCGGCCTGGATATCCAAAAAGCAGGGCCGATCGTCCATTTCGCCGGAAAACATGCGCTGGAATTCCAGCTCACTGACATTGCCTTCCAGCCGGTCGAGGTCAGAGACCACCTCGTCCACCGTCTCCTCGTCGTCTTCCTCCACCGCCATGTCCAGCAGCTCGGCCGCATCGATCAGGCCCTGACCGGTCAGATCCAGCGTGCTGACTATTTTTTCCAGCGTGGCACGCTCACGGCCCAGCGCCTGAGCCTGATCCGGCTTATTCCAGATATCGGGGTTTTCCAGCTCGCGCGAGACCTCTTCGAGTCGGTCTTTCTTTACTGCGTAGTCAAAGGTACCCCCTCAGCGCTTCAACGCGCTGCTGGAGGTCTTCCAAATGAAGGGTGATAGGTGCTGTTTCCATGCGCGATCACAGGGCCGGCAAAGCGGCGTATTGTACACCAGTGCGAAGGCCGGGAGCGCGCCCTCAAGAGCGCAGCAGGTGCTCCACCAGGAGCTGCGCCCGCGCCACACCCCGGAAGTGATTCAGATCCAGCCGGTACAAGATACGCAGCTGTCGCTGGCCACCCAGATCTTCCGGTAAGCGCCCGAAGGCGATGGCATCAATCGGCTCATGCCCATCCAGCGGACGCAGGCTCATCTTCAAATGCGCGCCACCCACCACGCGCTGCTCCAGCACTTCAAAAGCGCCCTCAAAGAGCGGCTCAGGAAAATGCTGCCCCCAGGGACCCAGCGCAGCCAGCTGGGCGGCAAACTCCAGATTCAGCTCACTGGCGGTCAGTTCGCCGTCCGTGAGCACTTCCGCCCGCGGCGCCTGGCCGGCCAGAAAGTGTTGCACGGACTGCTCCAGCGCCGCGCGAAACTCGTCCAGCCGCGACTGTTCCAGGCTTAGCCCCGCTGCCATGGCGTGGCCGCCAAAGGCGTCCATAAGATCGGGCGCGTGGGCATGCACATGGGCAAGCACATCGCGAATGTGCAGTCCCGGCACGGATCGGGCCGAGCCCTTGAGTCGAGTGGCACCGGGGGATTCGGGCGCAAAGGCAATAACGGGGCGGTAGGTGGCCTCCTTTATACGCGCGGCCACCAGCCCCACGATGCCCTGATGCCAGCTCTCATCGTGCAAACAGAGACTGAAGGGCAGATGATCACCGAGCGCTGCCACCAGCCTGTCTACCTGCTCAGCTGCTTCCGTCTGCATGGTGTTCTGCATGGCTTTCCGCTGCGCATTGAGCTGGTCTAACTGCTCAGCCAGGGCCAGCGCCTCTTCGTGATCGTCCGTGAGCAGGCAGCGAATGCCCACGCTCATATCCTCCAGGCGACCGGCCGCATTGAGGCGCGGCCCGACGGCAAAGCCCAGATCTGCAGCCACCAGGTGGCGATAATCGCGCTTGCCCAGCCGCAGCAGCGCGAGCAGACCCGGGCAAGCGCGGCCGGCACGAATGCGCTCCAGACCCTGGCGCACCAGCACCCGGTTGTTGTGGTCCAGCGGCACCACATCCGCGACCGTGCCCAGCGCCACCAGATCCAGATAGTCCGCCAGCCGCGGCGCCTGACGGCCCGCCTGAAACCAGTCCGCGGCCTGCAAGCGGGCGCGCAGCACGGCCATGAGGTAAAACACCACGCCTACTCCGGCCAGTGCTTTGCTGGGGAACGGGTCCTGCGGCAGGTTCGGGTTCACGATCGCGCTGGCGGGCGGCAGCTCCGCCCCGGGCAGGTGATGATCGGTCACCAGCACTTCGCAACCGAGTTCGCGCGCCCGCGCGACGCCGGCCAGACAGGCGATACCTGAATCCACGGTCATGAGCACATCCGGCGGATCATCGGCAAGGGTCTCCACCAGGCCGGGCGTGAGTCCGTAGCCGAACTCGAAGCGATTCGGCACCCGATAGGTCACCTGCGTGGCACCGAAGGCACGCAGCAAACGTACGGCCAGAGCCGTTCCCGTCGCACCATCCGCGTCAAAATCACCCACCACCAGGATCTGGCAGTCGGCCTGAATGGCTTCGGCCAGCAGGTCTGCAGCCGCCTCAATGCCGGTGAGGGTTCCCGGCGGTGCCATGTTGGCCAGACCAAGATCCAGCGCGTCGGCGTCGGTCAGGTTGCGATGGGACAGCACCCGGCGCAGCACCGGGTGAAGGTCCGAGGGGAGCTGGTCCGGTCGTTCCGAGGGTGAACGCCGGAGGATACGCAGGGGGGCTTTCAGAGGTATTCGACCTCGACGATCTCCAACTCCCGTTCACCGCCGGGCGCAGCAACCACCCCCACGTCGCCCTCTTCCTTGCCAATCAGGGCACGGGCGATGGGTGACGAGATAGCGACCTTGTTGGCGGCCACATCGGCCTCCAGGTCGCCCACGATCTGATAGCGGATTTCATTGTCATCTTCGTCGGCCACGGTAACCGTGGCGCCGAACACCACCTTACCACCGGGATTCAGCGTGGTGACATCGATGATCTGCGCATGGGACAGGGTCGATTCCAGATGCTGGATACGTCCCTCGATAAAGCCCTGCTGCTCGCGCGCCGCATGGTACTCGGCGTTTTCCTTGAGATCGCCGTGCGCGCGGGCCTCGGCGATGGCCGCGATGACCGCTGGCCGGTCCTCGGTTTTCAGTTTCTTCAGTTCCGCGCGCAGCGCATCCGCACCGCCCTTGGTCAGAGGATCACGGTTCATTGGCTCAAACCTTCATGCAGTTCCTGCAGGCTGCGTACCGCGCGGTCTTCCTCGTGGTCAATGGCCTGCAGGGTGGCCCAGCCCCGGGCCGTGGTCGTGGTATAGGGCACGGAGTATTGCAGCGCTTCGCGACGTATGGAGAAGGAATCTGCAATGGCCTGACGGCCCTCGGTGGTGTTGATGATGAAGTTGATCTCGTCGTTCTTGATCGCATCAACAATATGCGGCCGACCCTGGTCGACCTTGTTCACGTATTCGCACTCGAAACCCTGGGCACGCAGATACTCGCAGGTGCCACTGGTCGCAACGAGCTGGAAGCCGCGCTTAACCAGATTACGTGCGATCGGTGGCAGCGAGGCCTTGTCCGCATCGCGCACACTGATAAAGGCCTTGCCCGGATCCGGCACCCGCTGGCCGGCGCCTCGCATGGCACGCATGCAGGCCCCGCCGAAGCTGCCGTCAACACCCATGACCTCACCGGTGGAGCGCATTTCCGGGCCGAGGATCGGATCCACGCCCTGAAACTTAATAAACGGGAACACCACTTCCTTCACGGAGAAGTAATTGGGTATCACCTCGCGCTGCAGCCCCTGCTCTGCTAGCGTGCGTCCCGCCATGCAGCGCACGGCAACGGAAGCCAGCGGTACGCCAGTCGCCTTGGAGACAAACGGCACGGTGCGCGATGCCCGCGGATTCACTTCCAGCACGTAAATATCGTCGCCCCGAACGGCAAACTGCGCGTTCATGAGCCCCACCACGCCGAGCTCCAGAGCCATTTCCGCCATCTGTGCCCGCAGCTCGTCCTGGATCTTCTTGCCCAGGGAGTACGGCGGCAAGGTACAGGCCGAATCACCGGAATGAACGCCGGCCTGCTCGATATGCTCCATAAGGCCGCCGATCAGCACGTCCTTGCCATCGCAAATCGCATCGAGATCGACCTCAATGGCGTGGTCCAGGAAGTGATCCAGCAGCACGGGGGAATCGTTACTGACCTTTACCGCATCGCGCATATAGCGGCGCAGTTCGTCTTCCCCATGCACGATGTCCATGGCCCGGCCACCCAGCACGTAGGACGGTCGCACGACCAGCGGATAGCCAATCTCCTCAGCCAGGCCGATGGCCTGCTCCACGCTGGTAGCGGTGCGGTTCGGCGGCTGACGCAGGCCAAGACGCTCAAGCAGCTGTTGGAAACGCTCGCGGTCTTCGGCCAGATCAATGGAATCCGGCGAGGTGCCGATAATGGGCACGCCCGCTGCCTCCAGGCTGCGAGCCAGTTTCAGCGGGGTCTGGCCGCCGTATTGCACGATGAGGCCGGCGGGCTGTTCCCGGTGCACGATTTCCAACACGTCTTCCAGCGTCAGCGGCTCAAAATAGAGTCGATCCGAGGTGTCATAGTCCGTCGACACGGTCTCCGGATTGCAGTTGACCATGATGGTCTCGTAGCCATCCTCGCGCAGGGCCAGCGCCGCGTGCACGCAGCAGTAATCAAATTCGATGCCCTGACCAATCCGGTTCGGGCCACCGCCAAGCACCATGAACTTCTTGCGCTCGGACGGGTCTGCCTCACACTCTTCCTCGTAGGTTGAGTACATGTAAGCGGTGCTGGTGGCGAACTCGGCGGCGCAGGTATCAACACGCTTGTAGACCGGGCGCACGCCCAGTTCATGGCGGCGCTGTCGCAGCTGATCTTCCCCTAAGCCCAGCAGGCCGGCCAATCGGCTGTCAGAGAAACCCTTGCGCTTGAGCGCAAACATGCGCGCCTCATCCAGCGCATCCAGACCCTGCTCTGCCACCCGTTGCTCTTCAGCGATCAGGTCTTCCACCTGCGCCAGGAACCAGGGGTCGATGCCAGTGAGCTGCTGCAGCTCTTCGAAACTGATGCCAGCACGGAAGCCGTCACCAAGATAGAGAATGCGTTCCGGGCCCGCTTCGCGCAGTTCCCGGCGCAGCTCCGCCATTTTTTCCTCACTGCCCCGTGCATCCAGCAGCGAGGCCAGGCCGTCGTGGCCGGTCTCAAGACTGCGCAGGGCTTTCTGTAGCGACTCCTGGAAAGTCCGGCCGATGGACATGGCCTCACCCACGGATTTCATCTGCGTGGTCAGACGCGCATCGGCGGCTGGAAATTTCTCAAAGGCAAAGCGCGGAATCTTGGTCACGACATAGTCGATGGCCGGCTCGAAGGATGCCGGGGTAGCGCCACCGGTGATCTCGTTTCGCAGCTCATCCAGCGTGAAGCCCACCGCCAGCTTGGCCGCCACCTTGGCGATGGGGAAGCCCGTGGCTTTTGAGGCCAGCGCCGAAGAACGTGACACGCGCGGGTTCATCTCGATAATGATGACGCGCCCGTCTTCCGGATTCACGGCGAACTGCACGTTGGAGCCGCCCGTATCCACACCGATCTTGCGCAGCACCGCCAGGGAAGCATCACGCAGCCGCTGATATTCCTTATCGGTGAGGGTAAGCGCCGGTGCCACGGTAATGGAATCGCCGGTATGAATACCCATGGGATCGAAGTTCTCGATGGAGCACACGATGATGCAGTTATCAGCGCTGTCCCGCACCACCTCCATCTCGTATTCCTTCCAGCCAAGGATGGATTCTTCAATCATGACCTCGGTGGTGGGCGACAGCTCCAGTCCTCGGCTGACAATGTCCTCAAATTCTTCCCGGTTGTAGGCAATACCACCACCGGACCCGCCCATGGTGAAGGACGGACGGATGATGATGGGATAACCAATGGAAACCTGCTTTTCCAGGGCCTCTTCCAGCGTGTGCGCAATTTCCGCCCGGGTACAGTCCAGCCCGATCTCCAGCATGGCGTCGCGGAACTGTTCGCGGTCTTCCGCCATATCGATGGCCTCGCGGGTCGCGCCAATCATCTCCACACCATGCGCTTCCAGCACACCGTGCCGGACCAAATCCAGAGCGCAGTTCAGCGCCGTCTGCCCGCCCATGGTGGGCAGCAGTACATCGGGCTGCTCCTTCTCGATGATGCGCGCCACCGTTTGCCACTCGATGGGCTCGATGTAGACCGCATCGGCCGTCTCCGGATCGGTCATGATGGTGGCCGGATTGGAGTTGACCAGAATCACCCGGTAGCCCTCTTCGCGCAGGGCCTTGCAGGCCTGGGCGCCGGAATAGTCGAACTCGCAGGCCTGGCCGATCACAATCGGGCCGGCGCCAATGATCAGCACACTTTGAATATCGGTTCTTTTTGGCACGGTGTCGCTCTATCTTTTATTTATCAATAACTAATAGTCTTTAATTAATGTTTTTTCACGCTTCTTGCGTGGCCGCCTGATCCCCTGAACGCGCTTCCATGTGAGCAATAAAACGGTCAAATAGCGGCTGAATATCATGGGGTCCGGGACTGGCCTCCGGGTGCCCCTGGAAGCTGTAGGCGGCGCGGTCTGTGAAGGCAATACCCTGCAGACTGTCATCAAACAGCGAGCGGTGGGTGCTGCGCAGGCGCTCCGGCAGCGAATCTTCGTCCACGGCGAAGCCATGGTTCTGGCTGGTGATCATCACCTGCTTGCCGTCCAGATCCTGAACCGGGTGATTGGCGCCATGATGGCCGAATTTCATCTTCTGGGTCCGCGCACCGGCGGCCAGGGCCAGCAACTGATGCCCCAGGCAGATACCAAAAATGGGCAGGTCCGTTTCCAGCAGCGCCTGAATCGCTTCAATGGCGTAGTCACAGGGCTCCGGATCACCCGGACCGTTAGACAGAAACACGCCATCCGGATTCAAAGCCAGGACCTGACTGGCCGGGGTGGTAGCCGGCACCACGGTCATGCGGCAGCCGCGATCCGCCAGCATGCGCAGGATGTTGCGCTTGATGCCGAAGTCATAGGCCACCACGTGGAAGCGCTCATCACTGGTGGCCCATTCGCCGCTGTCCAGGTCCAGGCTGCCCTCGCTCCAGCTGTAGGCGCTGGCCGTGGTGACCTCCCGCGCGAGATCCATGCCAGCCATGCCGGGAAAAGCCTGGGCCTTGGCCAGCGCCTCGGACTCATCCACCGTCTCGCCACACAGCAGGCAGCCACCCTGGGCGCCCTTCTCTCGCAGGATGCGGGTCAGGCGGCGCGTATCGATGCCCGCAATACCCACCACCTGGTGGCGCTGCAGATACTCGGTCAGCGTCTCCTCACTGCGCCAGTTGCTGGTCAGGAGCGGCAAGTCACGGATGATCAGGCCGGCCGCCATGGGGCCTGCTGCCTCCTCGTCCGCGGCATTGCAGCCCGTGTTGCCGATATGGGGGAACGTCAGCGTCACCAGCTGACGGGCATAGGAAGGATCGGTCAAGATCTCCTGGTAGCCGGTCATGGCAGTGTTGAACACCACCTCACCGACGCTTTCTCCAGCTGCGCCGATCGCCTGCCCATGGAAGATGCTGCCATCTGCCAGTGCGAGAATTGCTTTGAGGGCCAAAGCCTACCTCCAGATACGCGAAACGGGAAAGCCCGTTGAGGCTGTTCCCGCTTAGATGTCTATGGTTTTTCCACCCGGAGTAGCAGCAAGGCTGCCGGCACCGGACATCGTGTTCTAAGCGACAGGATTGTACTGGATAGGCCCTTTCCAAGTCCATGAAAAAGACACGGTAAAGGTGTTTTAAACCGCTTTCAGGGCCCGGTGGAAGCCAACCATTGATCCGGACCGTAAAAACCGGCGGGCTGCTGCAACAGCCAGTGTGCTGCGCGCAGGGCGCCAAAAGCGAAGAGATCGCGGTCCTGCGCCTGGTGCTGCAACGTCAGCGTCTCATGCGGCAGCTCGAAACATACGCTGTGATCACCCACCACCTCGCCTTCGCGACGGCTTTCAATGGGCAGATCCTCAAGGCCTAGCGATGCCCGGAGAGCCAGCGCGGTACCCGAGGGCGCGTCCTGCTTATGCACGTGGTGTACGTCCAGCAAGGACACACTGGCCTCGGCGCCCAGTAGCTGTTGCAGCCGGGGCAGTATCAGACGCAGTGCGTTGAGACCGGGACTGAAATTGCTGGCGTGCAGCACCGGTACCTTGGCTCCCGCCTGCTCCAGCGCCTCCCACTGGACCGCGTGGAGGCCCGTGGTACCGCTCACCAGCGGCACACCCTG
>JAOZKI010000125.1 GCA_029935455.1 Lysobacterales bacterium
GAGGGAAAAGGGCAGCGACGCGTTGCGCATCGGCTGCGTTAACGGCGTGGTGAGACCGTCGAAATCGACGGCCTTCATCTCGACACTCTTTATATTGGGGTTTTCGCTGGTCTGGTAATAGACCTTCAGGTTTTCCAGGTCATAGGACACGGTGTACTGGGTGCCGCCATATTTGAGCACCTCCAGCTCCGCCGGGTTCAGCTTCTTGTCCACCGCCTCCATGGGCAGCTGAAAATTGGCCAAAATCCGTAACGCTTCATGCACCGTGTCCTCACCCCCGTCCGTGGGACGCGCGGTCTGGGTCCAGGTCAGGGCCCGAATAAACCGCGAAGGCGGCGTAAAATCACCGGGCAGGCCAATGAGTCCACTGCCATAGCCGATTGGCCCCAGATTGATACCGTTCACTTCAATCGGTGGCCAAGCGACCGAGCGCATATTGATGTAGTTACGCGCATTGTTCATATGCCAGTCATAGGGCGGCGAATTGGTCATCACTCCCAGGGTCTTGTCGTAGAGCTTCAGCTCACCGTCCACATACTCCACCACAATCTGGTCACCGGTCTTATCGGTGATGGCAAAGTGCACCGGCGCCGGACCGCCCAGCTCGGGCGTCACCACCGGCACCACGCGCACGGCTTCGATGGCTGCTTTGGCTTCGGCCACGGTGGCAAACTGGGCCAGGATGTAACCACCGATATCAACCGGGGCCAGGGAGTTGGATGCCTGGGCCGGGTCATAGTCTCCATATTTTGCAAAGCCGGGTAGATAGAGCAGGGAGACATTCAGCCCGGCCGCATTCACGCCGTCACCAAACAGCATCTGACCAAGCAGGGTCACCCCCATCACGTCGTACTTGCTGACCCACTGCGCACCAGCCTTGCCGTCTGGCATGGGCATGGCAGAAAAGGCCGTGCCCGCCGGCACATAACTCATCACCGGCGACAGATCGAAAGTGCCCCACTCCATGGTGCGCGACACGATCACCGAATCGTCTTTGCCCTTCAGGGTAATAAAGGTGCAGGCCTCAGCCGATCCAGCCTGGGCGGCCAACAAAGCGGCCACCGCACCGCTGCATACACGTTTGGAAATGCTCATGTTCACTATCCTCCGGTCTGAGATGCACCGGGAGCCGTCAGCATGGCCGCGCTAGCGGCAGGGGAAGCGGTGCAGTTCGGTTGGCAGCAAGCCGCTGCTGTAATTGAAGGATAGCAGTTGCGCAGCGCTTCACAGGCAGGCCAAAAACAGTCGCTGTTTGGACCACCGGCCACTTGCAGTGCCGCACCGACACTTCAGATGCTTTTTCACGGCTGCGGTATATACTGCGGGCCGCAAAAAAAGCGTTCCCGTGAACCAAGCGAGAGGATTTCCGTGCGCACCATAACAACTGCTTTGCTTCTGGCACTGGCGGCCCCCGGGCTGGCCCAGGAGACCATGACCCCGAACGATATCGCCGATGACCGCAGCGGCGCTTATGCATTCATCAACGCCACCGCCACCGTGGCACCCGGCAGCACCATTGCGGATGCCACGGTGTTGATTCGCGATGGCCGCATTCTGTCGGTAAGCGCCGACGGCCCGGTACCGGAAGGCTATGCCACGCTGGATCTGGCCGGGCGCTACATCTACCCGGGCCTGATTGACATGTACTCGGCCTATGGCTTGCCGGCGCCGGATCAGCCCAAGCCGTTCTCTTTCTCCCAGGCCGAGGTGATTGCGCCACAGCGCCCCGGAGCCTACAACGCCAACGATGCCATTCGCTCGGACCATCGTGCCGCCACGGTTTTCGCGGCCGATGAAAAAAGCGCCAGCACCTGGCGCGGCATGGGCTTCGGCGCCACCATGACCTTTACCGCCGACGGCATTGCGCGCGGCACGGGTGCACTGGTGAATTTGAACACGGACAGTGACAACGAAGCCGTTATCAAAAGCGATGCGGCGGCACTGTATTCGTTCCGGAAAGGCAGTTCGAGCCAGAGCTATCCGGTTTCTGCCATGGGCGCTATCGCCCTGCTGCGGCAAACCCAGTACGACGCGCGCTGGTACGGCGAACAGCAACCCCGCCCATTTACGGATCAGGCGCTGGACGCCTGGCTGGAGCACCGGGCCCTGCCGCAGATTTTCGAGGTCGACAACTGGATGGAAGCGCTGCGCGCGGATGCCACCGGCGATGAGTTCGATGTGCAGTATGTGATCCGTAGCGGCGGCGATGCCTACCAGCGCATTGAGGCCATCAAGGCCACGGGAGCGGCGCTCATCGTACCCATCGATTTCCCGGAAGCCATGGACGTCTCTGACCCACTGGCCGCAGAACGCATCAGCCTGGAAGAGCTCAAGCACTGGGAGCTGGCGCCAGGAAATCCGGCGGCGCTGCAGGAGGCCGGTGTCCGTTTTGCGCTAACCAGCGGCGGAGACAGCAAGAACTTCTACAAGAACCTGCGCAAAGCCCTGGAACGTGGCCTGAGCGAGGACGCGGCCCTGGCGGCGCTTACCACCACCCCCGCAGCGCTGCTCGGTGTTGAGGACGAGCTCGGACGCCTGGCTGCGGGCACGCAGGCCAATCTGCTGATCACCTCCGGCCCCCTGTTCGAAGAGGGCACGGTGATTCAGGAGAACTGGATTGCGGGCACACGTCACGTGCTGGCGGTTGCGCCGGAAGATTTTGCCGGCCGCTATGAGCTGGCGGTTGGTGAGCAGCGCTACACGCTGGACATCAGCGGTGAGCCGGGACAGCAGAAAGGAAAGATCCTTGGCGAGGATGAAGCGGA
>JAOZKI010000034.1:0-1115 GCA_029935455.1 Lysobacterales bacterium
GTGGTGAGCCGGGAAACGGAGGCAATGCTGGCCAGCGCCTCGCCGCGAAAGCCGAGCGATGCAACGGCCTCCAGATCAGCCAATTCGGCAATCTTGCTGGTTGCGTGACTGGCCACCGCCAGGGCCAGCTCCTCCCGCTTGATGCCTTGCCCATCATCCTCAATGCGAATCAGTTGTTTGCCCCCCTGTTCCAGAGTCACTGCGATGGCGCGCGCGCCCGCATCGAGACTGTTCTCCAGCAACTCCTTAACCACCGACGCCGGTCGCTCAACCACCTCGCCCGCGGCAATCTGGTTCACCAGGTTCTCAGGTAATTGACGAATGGGCATGGCAGGAGCCGCAACAGGGAGAAACCGCATGATAGCGTCTCAGCGGCGCTGTTCAAGACAGCTTGCATGGAAGCCTTCCAGCCCTGCTGGTGGACAGCGGGGCAAAACCTAAGCCAGATGGCCTAGCTGGTGGGGATCAGCAATTCCGTGCCCACCAGAATCACGTCGTTAGGCAACTTGTTGACCTGACGCAGACTGCTGAGCGTCACTTGATAGCGATTGGCGATGCCACCGAGCGTTTCTCCCCGGGCAACCACATGCCGCGTGCTTTGCCGCTGAGACGCAATCCAGGTGCCAGGCGGCGGGCTGCGGTAAAAGTAATTCTTGATACCGCGAGCAATGGCTTTTGCCATATTCGACTGGAACTCGCGCTCCGTAAGACGCTTTTCTTCCGTCGGGTTACTAATGAAGGCGGTTTCAATCAGCACGGAAGGCACATCCGGCGACTTCAGCACCAGAAAATTGGCACGCCCCACATGCGGTTTGTGCACCTTGGCGGTTTTGCCGATGGAATCAAGAATGGACTGGGCAATCCCGTTACTGGCCTGAATGGTGGCGCTTTGGGACAGATCCAGCAGCACGGACGTCAGCAAATCATCTTTGTCGTTTAACGACACGCCACCCACCAGGTCCGAGGCGTTCTCCCCTTGCGCAATCAATCGGGCAAACTCACTGCTGGCGCCACGCTGGGACAGGACAAAAACTGAACTGCCCTTGACGCTGCGTTTGGTAAACGCATCCGCGTGAATACTGACAAACAGGTCGGCCCGTTCGTCCCGGGCCTTC
>JAOZKI010000034.1:1125-25489 GCA_029935455.1 Lysobacterales bacterium
ACCTTCTCGTAGCGTGTGCGGTGCGGCAGGTAATAATCACCACTCCGCGTCAGTACGGCGCGCATGCCCGGTTCAGCATCGATCACCTTCTTCAGGCGCTTCGATATCTGTAGAACTACGTCTTTTTCCCGCGTTTTGTGTTTGCCGATGGCGCCGGGGTCTTCACCGCCGTGGCCCGCATCGATAACGATCACCAGGTCGCGTTCTGCCTCTCCCTGGACCGAGGCCAAGGTGCGCACTTCGGACTTCTGACTGGCGTTCTCCTGATCGAATATATCGACCACCAGACGGTGTCCATACTGCCCTGTCGGCGCTAACAGAAAGCTCTTGGCGCGTGCTTCCCCTTCCAGATCCAAAACCACACGCAGCGTTTCGGCGTCCGGGCGCCCATGCCGCACACCACGTATAACACCGGCATGCTCCTCATTGAATGCAAGGCGTGTGCTTACCCCTGAGTTTTTCAGGTCCAGTACCACGCGATGGGGGTTTTGAAGCGTGAACAACTGATAGTCTGCCGCGCTATCAAGATCCAATACGGCGCGGGTCTTTTCCGGGTCAGTCCAGACCCGAAACCCGTTGACCTCGGCGGCCAGAGCGGGGCCGGCGACGATCAGTAACAGCAAGGCGGTCAGACGCTTCACGAATTATTGGTCCCCATAAGGTCATCAGCACTCGATCCTATGATGAATCGCTTTTCGTGAAAAAGCAACGGTTTCTTTATGAAAAATAATTAGATAGATATTTTTACTAGATTTACAATTTAAAGCATCGCTTTAATAGATTCGCATAACTCAATACCTGAATCTGAATGCGCGTAAAACGACAGGCGTCTTCCTGCTCTGTCCCCCTGGCCCGCCTCATCCAGCTGTAGGCTCAGGTCAGGAGCCGGCAAAGCCCCCTCACCGCGCTCAGGCCATTCGATCACCAACAGGCTGTGCTCGGCATGCAAATCACTGATCCCCAGGTACTCCAGTTCACCCGGATCCCCGATGCGATACAGGTCCAGATGCAGCACTTCCATAGCGGCCAGCTCATAGTGCTCCAGCAGACCGTAGGTCGGGCTTTTTACGCGACCCTGATGGCCCAAACCCTGAATCAGGGCCCGCACAAAGGTGGTCTTACCCGCCCCCAGATCACCATTGAGAAAGATCACCAGCGGCGGCACTAGTCGCTGTGCCATACGGCTGGCCAGCGCGGTCATTGCCGCCTCATCGAGCCTATCAGTCTGCAAGGTGAGTTTGCCCCGCGCCGCAGCACTAGCCATTCACGGCCCCTCTTAACTCCCTGGCCACGTCGGAGGCGAGCAGGCCCCGCTCACCCTGCTCCGCCGCCTTGTCGCCGGCGAGCCCGTGCACCACCGCACCCACGCAGGCTGCTTGCCAGCTCTGAAACCCCTGAGCCATCAGGCCCGCAACCACTCCGGTCAGCACATCGCCACAACCGGCCGTAGCCATGCCGGGATTGCCGCTGGCACAGATAGACCAGCTTCCCGTCGGCGCGGCCAGCACGCTGCCACTGCCCTTGAGCAACACCACCGCCTGGAATCGTTCAGCCAGCGCCTGGGCAGCCGCCAGTCGATCAGCCTGCACCGAGGCCGTATCGCAATCGAGCAAACGGGCAGCCTCACCCGGATGTGGCGTCAATACCCAGTTCACTCGCTGCGGAACCGCTTGTCCAGCCAGCAGATTCAGCCCGTCCGCATCCACCACCAGCGGGCGCGAGTCCTGCAAACAGACCCGCAACAGTTCGTGCGCCCAGTCACTGGTGCCCAGGCCTGGCCCAACCGCCAGTACCGTGGCACCCGTTGCCGCCTGCATCAGATCCTCACCACTGGTCACTGCCTGTACCATCAGTTCAGGCCGCCCGATATTCAGTTGCGATGCATGCGCTGCCGCGGTCGCCACGGTCACCAGACCGGCGCCTACACGCAGAGCGCCCTCCCCTGCCAACCGCGCCGCACCACTCATGCCCGCCTGCCCTGCCACCACCAGCACGTGGCCAAACACTCCCTTGTGACTGTTGCGCGAACGCGGTGGCAACAGCTTGGCGGCGAAGTCACGGGCGAGAAGATGCCCGGCCGGCGGACCGGTTTCATAGACCTCCGTGGGCACGTTGAGACGCTCGAAAACGACCCGGCCAGCATGTTGAGGGCCGTCCGCGGTATACAAACCGCGCTTCTTGCCAATAAAGGTCACCGTTTGATCTGCCAACAAGGCGCTGCCCATAACGGCACCGGTATCGGCATGAATTCCCGAAGGAATATCGACCGCGATGCGCGGACACGGTAAAGCATTAAGCCGTTCCAGAAGGCGCGCCACGCTGCCGCTGACCGGGCGATTGAGCCCGGTACCCAGCAGCGCATCGATGACCAGACTGATGTCGTCGGCGACCGGCGCCTCCGGCGGCAAGACCTGCCCGCCACAAGCGCGCCATTCATCGGCGGCCCGGGCTGCTGCGCCCCTCAACTGCGCAGGATCAACGACGGCCATAACCGTCACCTCCACGCCGCTGGCCCGGGCGAGGCGCGCCGCAACATAGCCGTCCCCCCCGTTATTACCGCTACCGCAGACCACCAGCCAGGCATTATGCGAAGTCCAGCGCGCACGCGCCGCTTCCACCACAGCCGCTCCAGCGCGGCACATGAGCGTGTACTCATCAACGCCTGCGGCGCGCATGGCCAGTTGATCCAGTTGCCGCACCTGCTCGGCGGTATACAATTTGTCGCTGATCGTAAACACGAGGCAATTATAAGGTGAACCGCCCCACACCCAAGTCCTCTGACAGCCCTCCGGACGTGACTGCGCCCTCGCCCGCGCAACTGGCGACGCAGATCAAGGCCTGGGGCCAGGCCTTGGGGTTTCAAAAAATCGGCATTACCGATACGGAGCTGGGCCAGCATGAAGCCTGGCTGCAGCGCTGGCTGGACGACGGTTTCCATGGCGAGATGGGCTGGATGGCCCGTCACGGCACCCGCCGCAGCCGCCCGGCCGATCTGGTACCCGGCACCGTGCGGGTAATTTCCGCACGCATGGACTATCTGCCAGAGGGTCAGGACCACGTGTTTGAATTGCTGGAACAGGGCGAGCAGGGATTTGTCTCGCGCTACGCCCTTGGGCGCGACTATCACAAGGTGCTGCGTCGACGACTGCAGCAACTGGCCACGCGCATGGAAGCCGCCGTGGGTCCTTTTGGCTATCGCGTCTTTGTTGATTCGGCACCGGTGCTGGAAAAAGCGCTGGCAGAAAAAGCCGGGCTGGGCTGGATCGGCAAGCATAGCAACCTGTTGGACAAGGGCGCCGGCAGCTGGTTTTTTCTGGGCGAAATCTATACGGACCTGCCCCTGCCGCTGGACACGCCGGCCAGCGATCACTGTGGCGATTGCACACGTTGCATCGACGTCTGCCCGACCGGAGCCATTGTGGCGCCCTATCGCGTGGACGCGCGGCGCTGCATTTCCTATCTGACCATTGAACTGCGGGATGCGATTCCGGTGGAACTGAGGCCGCTTATGGGCAACCGCATCTATGGCTGTGATGACTGCCAGGCGGTATGTCCCTGGAACCGTTTCGCCCAGGCCTCGGAAGAAAATGACTTTGCACCCCGCCAGGGGCTGGAAGCACCTCAGCTTCGGGAGCTGTTTGCCTGGCAGGAAGAGGAATTTCTCAAGCGCACCGAGGGCAGCCCGATTCGCCGCATCGGCTTTGAGGCCTGGCTGCGCAATATCGCTGTGGCCCTCGGTAACGCGCCCGCTTCGCCGGCAACGGTTAGGGCGCTGGAAGCCCGCGTGGACGATCACTCTGCCCTGGTGCGTGAGCACGTGGCCTGGGCGCTGAGCCGGCAGCGTGAAAAGCAGGCAAAAGGGGCGTAAGGCGACACAAAGCGTTATACTGAGGGGACCCTTCCTCGCGCCCACCTGGCGCGTAAACATGACGACGGGATACTTGCCATCATGACCATCATCGAAAAGCTTTCCATTCTCCGCAATCACGGCGGCGCGGCCGAAACCAAAGGCCTGGACGACGCCACGATCAACCGTTTTGCCGCCAGCGATGTTCGCATTGGTGAAGCCGTGGACCGCGCTCTGACCGCGTTTGAACAGCTGAAAGATGAGTATCCGGAACTGCTGCAGGAAAGCGAAGCCGCCCAGATCGCAGAACTGCAGCATGGCTACGTTAATTTCTACCCGAATGACGCCATCAATCCCTACGTCAGCCTGGCTGCCCGCGGCCCCTGGATCGTGACGCTCAAGGGCGCCCTGCTTTATGAATGTGGTGGCTACGGCATGCTGGGCTCCGGCCACGCGCCGGATCATGTGCTGGCCGCCATGAACCAGCCGCACGTGATGGCCAATATCATGACCCCCAGCGTCAGCCACAAGCGCTTCAACGAGGCATTAAACCGGGAGATCGGACACACACGCGCTGACGGTAACCCCTTCGCGGCCATGTTCTGCCTTAATAGCGGCTCTGAGTCCGTAACCCTGGCCGCGCGCATCTCCGATACCAACGCGAAGCTGCACACGGATCCGGACGGCCCGCATGCGGGCAAGCCCATCCGCTGCCTGGGCCTGGCTGGCGCCTTTCACGGCCGCACGGATCGGCCGGGACGCTTTTCCGACTCGACGCGGAAAACCTATCTGGAGCATCTGGCCTCCTTCCGCGACCAGGACACGCTGCTGACCGTTGAGCCCAATAACCTGGAGCAACTGCAGGCCGTGTTTGATCAGGCCAACGAGGATGGCGTTTTCATCGAAGCCATGTTCCTGGAGCCGGTGATGGGTGAAGGCAACCCGGGCATGGCGGTCACACCGGAATTTTATGCGCTGGCACGCAAGCTCACCCGCGACATGGGAACGCTGCTGCTGGTGGACTCCATTCAGGCCGGCCTGCGCGCGCATGGCGTGCTGTCCATCGTGGACTACCCCGGCTTTCAGGAGCTGGACGCTCCGGATATGGAAACCTACTCCAAGGCCATCAACGCCGGTCAGTATCCCCTGTCGGTGCTGGCGGTCACGGCCGATGCGGCGGAGATCTACCGCAAAGGCACCTATGGCAACACCATGACCACCAACCCCCGGGCCATGGACGTCGCCGTCGCCGTGCTGGAGTCATTGACGCCGGAACTGCGCCAGAACGTGGCCGACCGTGGTGCTGAAATGGTCACCAAACTCAAGGCGCTGCAGGATGAACTCGGCGGCGCCATCACCCAGGTCCAGGGCACCGGCCTGCTGGTTAGTGCGGAACTGGACCCCGCCGTGTACAAGAGCTATGGCGCCGACTCAGCCGAAGAGTACATGCGCTTGCACGGTGTCAACGTGGTCCACGGCGGCGCCAACGCGCTGCGCTACACGCCAGGATTTGGCCTGAGCAGTGAAGAAGTTGATCTGATGATTGACGCCACACGCCAGGCCCTGGTTCACGGACCCGTAAAGGCCGCTTCAGAAGCCGCCTGAACTCAAACCCAAGCGAAAAAAGGCGTTGCTCGGCAGCGCCTTTCTAGCCCCTCGTACGTAGGGACCCGAAGCATGGCCGATACCTTTCCCGCCCCCGGGCGCGAGGGGCTCGACCCTGCCTAATGATGATTGGATAGAAGAGGAAAATATCATGGCTCACATGAAACCACTTCCGCCGGAAACCACACCGGCGCTGGCAGATGATTTTGCCATTTTCGAACGCATTCTCGGTTTCGTACCGAACAGTCTGCTCACCATGCAACGGCAACCCGCCATGGTGCAGGGTTTTGGCGCCCTGACCGAAGCAGTGATGGATCCGAACGGCGCTGTGGACCTGGGCTTTATGCGCCTGATTGCGCACTTCGCCAGCCGCGCTGCCGGCTGCCAGTACTGCGAAGCCCACTCTCTGGTCGCGGCCGGCATTCACGGTATCGATCAAGACAAGATCGATGCGATCTGGAGCTATGCGGACAGTCCCCTGTACACCGATGCCGAGCGCGTCGCGCTGGACTATGCCCTGGCAGCGGGCTCCGTGCCCAACGCCGTGGATGCGGAGTTGATGACGCGCATGCGTGAGCACTGGAGCGATGATCAGATTGTGCAGATTCTGGGCGCCGTATGCCTCTACGGCTTTTTAAACCGCTGGAATGACTCCATGGCCACCGACCTGGAAGAAAGCCCCAAAGCCATGGGTGAACGGGTCCTTCGCCAAGGTGGCTGGACCGGCGGCAAGCACGTGGAAGACAGCTAAAAAAGAGCCGGGGACGGGAGAGGAATCGCCGTCCCCGGCCATGCGCCCAGGGCACATCAGGGGCCCGGAACAGCCTGATGCCAAACCGCTGGCTCAAGCGAAAGCCAGCAAGCGCTCCAGCAACAAAGGCATCAGCAATAACCCCCCAAGAAAGGCGCTACCACCCACCACATTAGCCAACACTAGGGCCCAGCGCAGGGCTGCCTTGCCGCCCATACGCGGCGCCTGTATGGCTTCTTCCTCATACCCCCTGCGAGCGTCCCGGCGTGCGGACGCAACCAGCGTCGCGCCTTTTGGCTGCGGATTCAGATCGACCCAGTGACTGCTTAACATGTGTGCTGCTCCTCTGGCTTGCGACACAGGAGAACACAGACGCTTCTCAAATCATGAGAAGCCGGGAAGTGAGTGATAAAACCGGTGCTTAGTCGCCGGATTGATAGGTTTGCATGGTCGCTGCGGCCGCTTCCGCCACCGCCTCGCGCAGAAAGTCCGGTGCCAGCACTTCTGCCTCGGCGCCATAGCGAAGCACGTCCATGGCCAGTTCACGGGGGTCGCTAAAGGGAACTTCCAGGGTCCAATTACCCTGCTCGTCAAACTGACCGGCCTGATCCGGATGCCATTGCTCATCTGCCACCCAGCGCGCCATTTCCGGTGAAAAACGAATGCGGGCGGTGTGGCGGGCCGGACCGGAAAAAATGCCGTAGGACTGGTCATAGTGACCGGAGAGTTCCGCGGCGCTCACTTCCCGCGCCGCCTGCTCCACCCGCGCCAGTGACTTGATTCGCTCCAGAGCGAAACTGCGCAAACCTTCGGCCTGATGACACCAGGCATCGAGATACCAGGAGTTACGGTACTGGGTCAGACGCTGCGGTGATACCTGCCGCTCGCTCATGGCATCGCGGCCACGGCCATGGTAGCTAATGTCCAGCCGCTGACGCTGCACCAGTGCACCCAGCACATCCTGAAACAGATGCCCGGGCACGGGACGGCCCGCAACCGGCTGCAAATGAATGCGCGAATCGCCCCCGGCGTTTTCAACCCCTTTATCTTGCAGCAGATTACTGATGCGTCGCTGCAGGGAGGCCAATTCGCCTTCCAGCAAACCGGGCTGCACATTGCCCAGTACCTGTCGCGCGGTCAGTAGGGCTTGTAACTCGTCCGGGCTAATCCAGATGCCCGGCAATTCAAAGTGTTGTTCATAGCTGCGGTCGTAGTAGAAAGCCCGCGTTTCCTCATGCTGTTCGATAGGCGCGCCAAGAAAATCTCGCAGCTCAGCGATCAGGCGGTAGAGCGTGGCCTGCGAGCACCCCAGGCGCTCCATCAGTTCCTGACGACTGATCGGTGTCCGTCGCTGGCTGAGAATGTTATGCAGGTGATAGAGGCGCTCTACTTTGGACATGGACGCTTAGGCCTGCGCTGCCCGGGCCGCAATAAAGGCCAGGGCCCGCTCCATGCGCTCCAGCGATCGGCCTTTACCGACCAACCACAGGGTCTGGTCAATGGAGGGCGACATGCCGGCTCCGGTCAGGGCTACCCGCAGCGGCTGGGCCAGCTTGCCAAAACCGATTTCCAACTCTGCCACCACCGCCTTGACTGCCACATCAAGCGCTTCCGGCGTCCAGTCGTCCAGCGCCTGCAGACGCTCACGCAGCGCCTGCAGCGGCTCCGCCGCCACCGGCCGCAGATGCTTCTTGGCCGCCCCCACATCGAAATCCTCAAAATCCTCAAAACACCAGCGGCTGGCCTCCACCAGTTCCACCAGGGTCTGCACGCGTTCGGCCTGGACGCTGATCAGGTCTTCCAAGGGCGGCCCCTGAGCCGGGTCCAGGCCCAGACGCTCCAGCTGGGGCTGCAGCTCGACGGCCACCTCTTCTGGTGGCAGGGTTTTCATCCAGTGCTGGTTCAGCCACTTGAGCTTCTCATGATCGAAGGCTGCGGCCTTGCGGTTCACCGCTTCAATGTCGAACAACTCGATCATTTCTTCCCGGGTGAAAACTTCCTGATCGCCATGTGACCAGCCCAGGCGCACGAGATAGTTCAGGAGTGCGTGCGGCAGATAGCCCAATTCACGGTACTGCAGCACACTGACGGCGCCATGACGCTTGGACAGGCGTGCCCCATCCTCACCCAGAATCATGGGCACATGGGCAAAATCCGGCGGCGTAGCACCCAGTGCATGGTAGATATTGATTTGTCGAGGCGTATTGTTGATGTGGTCGTCCCCGCGAATGACCAGCGAGATCTCCATATCCATATCGTCAACCACCACGCAGAAGTTGTAGGTCGGTGAGCCATCGGGACGGGCAATCACCAGGTCGTCCAACTCCTCATTGGCAAAGCGCACCGGTCCACGCACTTGATCATGGAAGACCACCTCCCCGTCCGTGGGGTTACGAAAGCGCATGACCGGCGCCACCCCTTCATCCAGCACCTCACGATCCCGACAGCGGCCGTCGTAGCGGGGTTTCAAACCGGCGGCCATCTGCTCTGCCCGCAGCGCCTCCAGGCGCTCCTTACTGCAGGTGCAGGGATAGGCCAGCCCCTGGCTGCGCAACTGCTCCAGCACCTCTGTGTAGCGTTCAAAGCGCTGGCTCTGATAGTAGGGCCCCTCATCCTCTTGCAGCCCCAGCCAGGCCATACCCTGGAGAATGGCCTCCACGGAGGCCTCTGTGGAGCGTTCCAGATCCGTATCCTCAATGCGCAAAATGAACGTGCCCGCTTCTTTACGGGCCTGCAGCCAGCAAAAAAGCGCGGTGCGCGCGCCGCCCACGTGGAGAAAGCCGGTCGGGCTGGGCGCAAAACGGGTACGAATGGCCATGGAAAATGGTTCCTGCATATGCTCGGGCAAAGGCGAATTGTACCGTGGCCAACCTGCGCAGGCACCCGCTTGACCGGGTTTTTTTAACCGCCCTAGCCCTCCGGCTCCCGGGGCTGCAAGCGGGACCAGAGAGGCGCCTCCACCAGATGCAGGAAAAAACTCGCTAAAGGACTGTTTTTTTTGTAGAATACGCGGCCTTTTGTCAGAAAGACGGCGCCTTTTGATGGACGCAAAGACCGCACAACAGCGCAGGCTACTGAAAGCCCTGCCCCTGACCGGCCTCGTGCTGGCCGGTGTGCTGTGGTGCGCGGCGGCCCTGACGCCGCCCCCGCCCGATCGTCTCGCTGCCGTTAAGGAACGCGGCACGCTGGTCATGCTGACCCGCAACAGTGCCAGCAGCTACTTTATCGAAGGCGAGGCACCCACCGGGCCGGAATATCTCATGGCCCGCGATTTCGCCGAGCAGCTCGGCGTGCAGCTGGAAGTTCGCGTCGCGGACCAGTTTGGGGATCTCGAAGCGCTTTTGGGCAGCGGTGAAGGCGACCTGATCGCCGCCAATCTGACGCGCACGCCCCAGCGCGAACGGCAGTTCCGCTTTGGGCCTGACTATGCGAGCACCCATACGCTGGTCGTCTATCGGCGCGATCTGCCCCGGCCGCACAAGCTGGAAGATCTGGCTGGAATGGCCGGTACCGTTTTGGCGGGCTCCAGCTATGAGGAACAGTTGCAGCAACTGGCGGAACAACACGGCCAGCTCAGCTGGACCGCCCGTAGCGACATCGGCGTTGAAGAATTACTGCACGCGGTCGCTGAAGGCCAGTTTGAGTACACGCTGGTGGACGAGCGCATTTACCGCTTGCACCAGCGCTACTACCCGGAAGTCCGCGCCGCCTTTACCGTTGGTGATGCCCAACCGCTGGCCTGGGCTTTCGCGCGCGACGATGACGACAGTCTGGCCCACGCGGCACGCATCCACATGAGCGCAGAGCTTGAGAGCGGTCGCTTGCAAGCGCTGCAGGCACCGTTTTTTGAAGCGGCAGACCACCTGGAACCAGTGGACATGATCCATTTCCAGCGCCGCATGCGTGACCGGCTGCCGCATTACCTGCCTTTCTTTCAGGAAGCAGCCAGTCAGCATGCCCTGGACTGGCGGCTGCTGGCGGCCATGGGCTACCAGGAATCTCACTGGGATCCTGCCGCTGTTTCCCGCACCGGCGTGCGCGGCATGATGATGCTCACCCGTAACACCGCGGCCTCGCTGGGCATTGAGGACCGCCGGGATCCGCTGCAGAGCATTCGGGGAGGCGCCGCCTACTTTATTCAGCAGCGTAACCGCCTGCCGGAGCGCATTGCGGAACCCGATCGGACCTGGATGGCACTGGCCGCCTATAACATCGGCATGGGTCACCTGGAGGACGCCCGACGTCTTACGCAACAGCGCGGTGGCAACCCGGACCGCTGGGTCGATGTACGCGACACCCTGCCGCTGCTGGCACAGGAGCGTTGGCACCGGCAAACGCGCTACGGCTATGCACGCGGCTATGAGGCCCGGGATTACGTGGACAACATTCAGCGTTTCTTCGACACGCTGGTGTGGATGGAAACCCGCTCGCACCCGCTGCTGGCCAATCAGGTCATCGCCGCACCCTAAGCCAGGTTCGCCGCAGGCCCGCCGGCCTGGAGCAATCCCCTTCTCACCCTTCAGACATCCCGCCGGGACATCCGTAAGCAACGCTGGTGCTGTAAACCGCTCTCAGGTTTCCAGCTGCCGCCAGAGACAGACGCCAGATTTTTTCTCGATCGCATCAAGCCGCTGTTCATGCGCTGCCAACTCGTCCTGCGTGGCGCGGAGCACCACCAGTGTTGGCCGCTCGCCCAGCGGCAAGGCCTCGTCTTCCGCATCGGCTGCGCCATTTGCATCCAGCGTCAAACCCAGATCCGTCTGACCACCGGTCATGGCCAGGTACACCTCAGCCAGAATCTCCGAGTCCAGCAGCGCGCCGTGCAGCGTACGACTGGTGTTGTCGACTTCGTAGCGCTTGCACAAGGCGTCCAGACTGTTGCGCTGGCCCGGATGCAGATCACGGGCCATTAGCAAGGTGTCGATGATCGTATAGGCCGCGCTCCAGCGTTCCGCGCCATGCGCACCGGGCAGTAGAGAGTACTCGTAATCCAGGAACCCCAGATCAAAGGGTGCATTGTGGATGATCAGTTCCGCTCCGGCCGCGTAGTCGGAAAACTCCTGCGCCACGTCCCGGAAGCTGGGCTTGTCCGCCAGAAACTCGTTGCTGATGCCATGCACCTGCAAGGCGCCCGCATCAACCTCTTTGCCTTCCGGGTTGATGTATTTATGAAAATTCCGGCCGGTCAAGCGCCGATCCACCAGTTCCACTGCCCCCAGCTCAATAATGCGGTGCCCACGCTCCGGCTCAAGACCCGTCGTTTCCGTATCCAAAACAATCTGTCGCATGCTGCTTCCGCTAATGTCT
Organism: Lysobacterales bacterium; assembly: GCA_029935455.1. Taxonomy (GTDB): domain Bacteria; phylum Pseudomonadota; class Gammaproteobacteria; order Xanthomonadales; family SZUA-36; genus Marinihelvus. The sequence continues at coordinate 12,636 of JAOZKI010000034.1, forward strand.
ATCGCGCCTGTGCGCTGTTCTAAGCTCTGGGAATGCCCGCTCGTGCCAGTGCATCGGCTGCCTCATTGCCTTCATTTCCCGAGTGCCCTTTCACCCACTGCCAGTGCACATCGTGGCCCGCGAGCGCAGCGTCAAGTTCGGTCCATAAATCCACGTTTTTTACCGGCGCCTTGGCGGCGGTCTTCCAACCGCGGGCCTTCCAGCCCTCGATCCACTCGGTGATGCCCTTCATGACATAGGTCGAGTCCGTGTAGATGGTCACAGGCACGCGACGCTTCAGCGCCTTCATACCCTGAATGACCGCCATCAACTCCATACGGTTGTTCGTGGTACTGGCCTCGCCACCGCTCAGTTCCCGCCGGTGCTCGCCAAACAGCAAAAGCGCCCCCCAGCCACCCGGGCCGGGATTGCCGCTGCAGGCACCATCCGTGTACATCTCCACGCGTTTCATTGCACCGCTTCCCGACTCAGACCATCCAGCGCTGTACCTGCGCCTACGGCCACCTTGGGGCGGCTAAAGCGCACCAGGCGGACGTTGGGTGGCTTGGCGCAACGGCGCGCATCCACCAACACCTGTTCACACAGGGGCAAAAAAGGGCGCTGCCAGTCCTGCTGCAAGACCCCATCAAAACCAGCGATGCCCCGGCCGCTCCAGCGGCGCGACTCAAATCCGAACTGCGCCAGCCTTTGTTGTAGCCAGCGCATCCCCACACGCTGGCGATTGCGCCCCGCAGTCCCCCAGCGTCCGGGGCTCAGACTCCCATGGGTGAGGATCAGAAGCCGGCCTCCAGGGCGCAGGCAATAGCGCCCCGCAGCGAGCAGCTCCGGCTGATCACCAGCGAGCATCTCGTGCAACACCAACAGATCCAGCGATCCGGCTTGCAGCGGCAGCGTTCTAGCATGGCAACGCAACCCCTGCCAGGCCGGCGCGCCTCCCGCGTCGGTTCGAACCGAGCACCGATCACGAATGCCCAGCGAAACCAGCTGCTCTGGTCGCTGACTGAGCACCACGGCCCGACGCACGGCCGGCGCATCTATTGCTTGCGACAGTTCGGCAAGATGCCAGTCAGCAGCGCTGGCCAGCGTGGATTCCGCAAGATTCATGTCAGTCGTCTGCTGTTTGACTTGGCTGCAGCCAGCGGTAAGCATAAGGCCTGTACCCAAGACCGCTCAAGCAGCATCAACAGCGCTTCTAATAAAACCGCAGGCACAGCCAATCATGAGCCACAATCCGACCCGCCACGCCCTAGAGATAGACGCCATTCCGGCCTTTGACGACAACTACATCTGGTTGCTCCACCGAGGGGGCAAGCATGCGGCCGTGGTCGATCCCGGTGACGCCGACCCGGTGCTGGCTGCCTTGTCTGCACGGGGGCTGGAACTGCGCACCATTCTTATCACCCACCATCACTGGGATCACGCGGGTGGCGTTCCGGATCTGCTGCGACAATATGACGCTCAGGTGTTTGGCCCACATGACGAGCGCCTTGGGGACTGGAACCAGCCCTGCCAGGAAGGTGATCAGATCGCTCTGCCCGAACTGAATCTGCACCTGGAGGTGCTGGACGTTCCGGCCCACACGCGAAGCCACATCGCTTTCCATGGGCATGGCCTACTGTTTTCCGGCGACACCCTGTTCTCTATTGGCTGCGGCCGATTTTTTGAAGGCACACCGGAGCAGATGCAGCGAGCCATGGACAAGCTGCGGCAGCTACCGGCGGAAACCGAGGTCTATTGTGGCCATGAATACACGCAATCCAACTGCCAATTTGCCCTGGCTGTGGAGCCCGACAACCCCGCACTGCAGGCACGCTACGCTGAGGTTCTCGCACTCCGGAGCGCGGGGCGGCGCACGCTACCCACAACCCTGGGCGCGGAACTCGCGGCCAACCCGTTTCTCCGCACCCGTGAGCCGAGCGTGATCGCGGCGGCACAGAAGCAGGATCCGCGGGCTCAGCCGGGCAGCAGCACCATGGCCACCCTGCGTACCTGGAAGGATCGTAGTTAGACCATGCTGGTAGGCCTCGTAACGGCCTAAAATTTTGAAAAACGGCCCATAGTCGCCATAATACGGAACATAAGAAGCCATCAGCGCCCCCTATGTCCTATCGTTTTTTTGTTCCCCTGACCCTTCTATTCCTCGGCGGTTGCGCCAGCATGGGATCCCAGCCCTCGGCCAGTGCCCCGGTGGCACAACAAGCCGACTCGGCGCCGCTGCCGCAGCGCAGTCACACAGCCACGGTTGATGAACATCTGCTAACACCCTTTCAGGACACCGACACGGAAGAGGCAGCGACGATTGCGCATGATGGCGTTTACGCACGCATGGTGCATCATTTCGGCCTGCCCGAATGCAGTGACCGACCGGAGGCGTTGCGCTGGGCTGACTGGTACGCGGAGCACCCCAAGTATATGGCGCGCGTACTCAAGCGTGCCGAGCCCTGGATGTGGATGATTCTTGAGGAGCTGGAACGGCGCGGTATGCCCGCCGAGCTGGCGCTGCTACCCATCGTTGAGTCGGCCTACGATCCTTTTGCCTATTCTTCCGGCCGCGCACTGGGCGCCTGGCAGTTCCTCGCCTCTACCGGTCGCCAGTATGGTCTGGCCCAGAATGCCTGGTATGACGGCCGTCGCGACGTCTGGGCCGCTACGGAAGCTGCTCTCGACTACCTGCAGTACCTGGAAGGTTTTTTTGATGGTGACTGGTTACTTGCGCTTGCCGCCTATAACGCCGGCGAGGGGCGCGTGGGCCGTTCGGTCAAGCGCAACCTCGCGGCCGGTGAACCGGGAGATTACTGGAGCATCAGGCTGCCGAAGGAAACGCGTGGCTACGTCCCCAAACTCATGGGTCTGGCCTGTCTGTTCCGTGATGCGGAAGGCTATGGGTTCGAACCACCGGCCACACCCAACCAACAGGTGATCGCGACCATCGACTTCGGCACCCAGACGGACCTTGTACTGATGTCGCAGCTGGCGGAAGTACCCATCGATCAGCTCTTTACCCTGAACCCTGGCTTTAACCGCTGGGCCAGCGCACCCAAAGGCCCGCATCGCATTGTGCTGCCGGTGGAGGCCGCCGAGCGCATGCAGGCCCTGGCGCCGACCCTGGAGCCCAGCCAGCTCATGCGCTGGGATCAGGTCACGGTCGAGGCGGGCGATACGCTCTCAGGCCTGGCGCGCCGGTATGACGTGGACGTCGCCGTGCTGCGCAGCGCCAACAATCTCTCGGGCGATCTGATTCGCGTGGGTCAACGGCTCAAGCTGCCGCGCGATCAACAGCTTATGGTAGACCCGCGCTACGCCAGCGCCGCGGCTGAATTACGCTCGCTACAGTCCGGCCTGCTGGCCTCCAACCGCACCACGCACACGGTGCGCAGCGGTGAAAGCCTCTCCGTCATCGCGCAGCGTTATCGCGTATCCACCCGCGACCTCCAGCGCTGGAACAAGCTGAGCAACCCCAACCAATTGCGCGTAGGCCAGCGACTCACCGTGTTCATGAGCCCAGCACCTCAGGGCCAGCGCAGCGGCAGCAGCAGCTACGTGGTGCGTTCCGGTGATTCGCTCTGGAGCATAGCGCGTAAGCACAAGGTCAAGCTGCAGGATCTGCTGCGCTGGAACGGGCTGGACAACACGGCCGTGATTCAGCCGGGCCAAAGCCTGAAGATCCTGTTTTGAAGATACTCAAACATCGACTGCTGCTGGCCCTGACCATCCTGCTGCCACTCCGGCTGGCGGCACTGGAAATCGAAGGAGAAGCCGTTCAGGGCGGATTGATCTTTGGCCAGGCCCCCGCCGGCAGCGAGGTCACGCTGGATGGCCAAAACCTCATGGTCTCCCCGGAGGGGCGCTTCCTGTTTGGCTTCGGCCGCGATGATACGGGGTCCGTCACCCTGAGCGTCCGCCATCCGGACGGCAGCCACGAATCCCTGGAATTAACGATCGCGACCAGCCACTACAACATCGAGCGCATTGACGGCCTGCCCCCCAGCACGGTCACGCCGCCGCCGGAGGTGCTCGAGCGCATACGTGAGGATACGCGCCAGGTGGTCGCCGCCCGCGCACAGCGTGATGAGCGCACGGACTGGGCCGGTGGCTTCATCTGGCCGACCACCGGCCGCCTGAGCGGTTTTTATGGCAGCCAGCGGGTGCTAAACGGTGAACCCCGGCGACCACACTACGGCATTGATATTGCGGCACCGGAGGGCACGGTGGTTCTTGCTCCGGCGCCGGGGGTGATCACGCTGGCTCACCCTGACATGTACTACTCCGGCGGCACCATGGTGCTGGATCACGGGCAGGGCTTATCCTCATCCTTTCTGCACCTCAGCGAAATGCTGGTTGCACCGGGCACGGTGGTAGCCCAGGGCGACCCGATCGCACGGGTGGGTTCCACCGGCCGCTCAACGGGCCCCCATCTGGACTGGCGCATGAACTGGCTCAATAAACGGGTGAACCCCCAGCCCCTGGTCGGCGAGATGCCGGCAACAACAAATCCTTAGCAAGTTTCCGGGTCCCTAGGGCCCGGCTTAAACCCCTGCTTCTCGGTTTTTCGCAGGGATTCTTGCGGCCTGTGGAAGGGCCTCAGGCTTGTACCGCGGGGCGGCTCAGGGGCGTGAAAAGGCGCAAGCCGGCGCCGTTCGCCCACGTCTGGGTGAAGACATCAAAGCGATAAAGACGCCCCCGCCAGGACGCACGACATCATGGCTGCCGGCCGGGACGGGCGCCGTGTCAATCAGTCCGTTGAGTGATCCAGACGCACCGGTGAGCCGGAGCCGGGCACAAAGCCGCCATCAACGCCCTTTGTAACAACCGCTACGGCGTTATGAGGATGCAGGCTCTCGTAATGCGTACAGCGTGCCCAAAAGTCGAGAATGCGCTCGTCGGAATTGAGCGCCACCTTGATGCGCCGGCCGGCATCTTCACAGAACATCAAATTCTGGCCGTTAAGCAGCGCAAAGGCCTGCTCGTCTTCCCGTTTCACCGTTGATTGCACGGGCGTCTGCAGGGCGCCTTCGATCAAGTCCACCAACTCCACGATCGGGAACAGCTGAAAACTCGGCGCCAGACGCACGCGAAGCTCGGCCGCAGAACGCTGGCTGTGGGGTGTGGCGACGATGCCCTGCTCGCTACCCAGCCACGCCTTGACCGCATCGAAGTCCAACGCCTCGCCGGCGGCAAAGGTCTTTTCGAATTGTTCCTGAATGAGCTGTCGAGATAAAGCCGCGCTACAGGGGCAGGTGCTGGAGTAAAGCACTTCCAGGCCCATCTCCAGATTGAATTCCGTGCCATCCATAATGCCGATCATGGAGACCGGATAGCGCCGCCAGCCCTCGTTATCGGAAGCCAGCGCACGACGTCGCACCATGTAATCGAAGTCCACCCGCACCAGCGCACGGTCGCTTAGCCCTTCATGAGAATCGAGGAACGAGCGCAGCAGTTGGCGCAGCACCGCCGGGCTCAGCGAGCGCTCACGAAAGGCCTGGTCCAGGTGCAGATAAAGCCGGGACATGTGGATGCCCTTCTCTTCCGCATTGGCGAGGTTCACATAGGCTGTGACCAGTGCCGTGGACTGCACCGTATTGCCCTGCGCATCATCGATACGCACCGGTAATTCGATCTCACCCATGCCCACCCAGTCGAGCTCGCCAGCCACCTCAGGCGTCACCTCATGGGCAATGTCCGGCATCTGTCGCAGTCTGTTGTCGTCGTTACTCATGGGTGGGAATTCCTCTGTCGTGACCAGGAAATCAGGCCGCGGGGGCGAAAATTCAAGGTCCGCGAGTGCGTCAAAACCCATTATCGGCGAATTTCGCATCGCGCTGCAAAAAATACAGGGCAAAGGTACGGAAAATGCGGGGACCAAGGCGCGCCGCTGCCCTTTTCAACCCCGCTGCCATGGGTTAATATGCGCGTCCTTTCTGCACTCGCGGAAGGACGTCGGGGCGTAGCGCAGCCTGGTAGCGCACCACAATGGGGTTGTGGGGGTCGGAGGTTCAAATCCTCTCGCCCCGACCAGTACGAACAACGGCCTGCACCTTCATCGGTGCGGGCCGTTTTTTTACCCGCCTTTTTAAGGCGGATCAACGCCTCGATAGCAAGCTTTTACTCTCGATCAAGGTTGATGCGCACCCCTTTAACCGTATTTTGTTCGATCAGCACATCAAAGTCCGCCGCACCACGGCGCTTCTTAATCAACACATCTTCACCGTCGTCACGCTCCACCTTATAGGCGTCCTCGGGCAGTTGCGCCTGTAAGGACGTGACCACGTCTTTTGCGACACCGTTTTCCCGCCGTCCTTCGGAAATTTCCGTGCGGTAGGATACGGAGGTACCCCCAACCGGCGTCAGCATCAGGGTGATCACGCCATCCGAGTCAGCACCACCGCTGAACTCCAGGCGCCACTTATTTGATGGTGCTGCCCAAGCGAGTTGGGAAGCCACCATCGCGAAACAACACAATGTCAGGATTTTTCTGTTCATATTTCTAGCCTAGACCATCCGTGGTAACTGTGCCATTGGGCTCGAAAAACATCCTGGGTCACTGGGCCTCCCAGGCCGCGTTGTCAGCCCCCGTTAATCAAATGCCACCTCTTGACGACCGCGAGGAATGACTCTGCTGGTGCTTGCCCAGCCCGCCCCTCATGCCCCCCTTCGCCGCTACGGACTCGGACGTGTTGACGTCGCTTGGGTAGCGGTCAAGTGAATGACAGCAAGTGACAAGCGAATCCGCGGTCGACGGCCTAGCATGTCCATCTGCTTGGACACCAACAGGAACAGGATCATGGCACGTCGTGAATTGACAGAGTCCCTACCGAACACCCGCCTGATTTGCTACTGGGTGATGACTGGCTTGCTAATGGCTGGCAGCATTCTGGTGCTAATCGTGCATGCCTTCTGGGCCTGGCCACTGGTGCCTCTTGCCCTTCTACTCAGTGCCTGTATGCCGCTTCTACAGAAAGCGCTGGGGCAGTTTCTGCGCCGGCTGCGCAGCCCCCAGGGTCAGACGGCCTGACTTGGCCACAACAGGCTGATTTCCCAGTGTTGGGAGAAAAAAAAACCGGGCCATGGCCCGGTTTTTTATGCTTACCACTGATGCCTCAGCGCTTAAGAACCTGAAGTACCTCTTCCAGCTCCGTACGCAATTGGCGAATGATCTGCTGGCTGCGGTCGAAATCCTCGCTGGCCTGCTCGCCACCCAGCTGTTGCCGGGCGCCGCTAATGGTAAAACCATGCTCGTAGAGCAAGCTGCGTATCTGACGGATCATCATCACGTCGTTACGCTGATAATAGCGGCGGTTGCCGCGCCGCTTGACCGGCTTCAGCTGGTCAAATTCCTGCTCCCAATAGCGGAGCACATGCGGCTTCACGCCACACAGTTCACTCACTTCGCCGATTGTAAAGTAACGTTTCGCCGGAATGGGCGGTAGTTCTTTCTCAATCCCCGGATCCAACATAAGCTTCAACCCTTGCGCGTAATTTTTGGCCTGGTCGGAAGGTCACCACGCGACGGGCGGAAATGGGAATCTCTTCGCCGGTCTTCGGGTTACGTCCTGGCCGTTCTTTTTTGTCTCGCAGCTGGAAGTTACCAAAGCCTGACAGCTTTACGTTTTCACCACTTTCAAGGGCCTTTTTGATGACCTCGAAATAGGCATCCACGAATTCTTTGGCTTCACGCTTGTTGAGTCCCACTTCATCGAACAAGCGGTTAGCAATTTCGGATTTCGTCAGTGACATGATTAACCTCGGAGCTGAACGTCCAGTTGCGATTCCAACCCCTGGATCACTCGATCAATAATGGAATCAACAACCTCGTCTGTTAGGGTGCAGGAAACGTCTTGTAAAATCAAGCCAATAGCCAAGCTTTTATAACCTTTTTCAACAGCTTGGCCTGAAAACTGGTCAAAAACGGTCAACTTGCGTAACAAATCACCGCCAGCGGCCCGTATCTGTTGCTCCACCGCAGCGCAGGTCGTGGCCTCAGGTACCAGTAGAGCCAGGTCCCGACGTACCGATGGAAAGGACGATATTTTTTTCGCGCATGGGACTTCGCGCTTCTTGAGTTCATCAAGATCCAGTTCAAAGGCAAAGCTACGCGGCTTGATACCCAGAGACTGCTGGGTCTGGGGATGCAACGCCCCCAGCCAGCCAATAGCGACGTCGCCCAGAAACACCGTGGCGGCCTGCCCCGGATGCAGGAAAGGCAACTCACAGGGTTCAAAATGTACATCGCTTTGCAATCCCCGGGTCGCCAGCAACCGTTCGACATCGCCTTTCATATCGTAGAAATCCAGCGCGCGGGACTTGGCGCCCCACTGCTCCGGCAGGGCTGTGCCACAGACCACACCAGCGATCCGCTCAACCTCCTCCAGCACCTCGCCCTGGTGAAAAACCTTGCCCATTTCGAACAAGCGCACTCGCTCCTGCTGGAAGCGTAGATTGCGTTCCAGCGCCTTCAGCAGTCCGGGAACCAGCGCCGTGCGCATCACATCCATATCGGAAGAAATGGGATTGGCCAAGGGCAGCGCCTGCGCATCCAGAGCAAGCGACTTCAGCAGCTTGTGCTCCACGAACGCATAGCAGATCGCCTCCTGATAGCCAGCAGCCACCAGTGCCTCCCGCAACTGCCCGGTCGTTACCTCTGCCTCGCTGAGGCGCGGCAAGCTCAGGGCGCCGGACGGCATGGCGGCGGGCAAGGCGTCGTAGCCATGTACCCGTGCCACTTCTTCGATCAGGTCTTCTACAATATCGATATCAACGCGACTGCTGGGCGCGAGGGCCTCCCAACCACCCTCCACGGGCCGCAGCGTCATACCCAGACCGGTGAGAATGCGCTCAACCTCAGCGGCCTCCAGCGTACTGCCCAGCACCCGGTTTAGCCGCTGCAGACGCAGCCTTACCGGTTGGGGCTGCGGCAGATAATCTTCCGCGACCGCACTCATGACAGGACCCGCTTCACCGCCACAAATCTCCAGCAGCAGCTGCGTAATGCGCTCCATGGCCTCGCGCTGCCCCTGCGGATCCACACCGCGCTCAAAGCGGTGGGATGAATCGGTGTGCAGCCCCAGATCCCGAGCCTTGCCCATAATGGTGGCAGGGCGGAACCAGGCCGACTCCAGCAACACATTGCGGGTGGCATCAGTGACGCCGGAATCCAGCCCCCCCATGATGCCTGCCAGCGCCACGGGACCCTGCTCATCACAGATCGTCAGCAGACTGTCATCCAGCTCGATCTCCTTTTCATCCAGCAGAGTCAGGGTTTCACCCGCCCGGCCCCGGCGTACGCTGATCCCCCCCTGCAGCCGATCCAGATCAAAGGCGTGCATGGGCTGGCCCAGTTCCATGAGCACATAGTTCGTCGCGTCCACGGTCGCACTGATGCTGCGAATACCGCTGCGCCGCAGCGCCTCCTGCATCCACAGGGGTGATGGCACACGGGGGTCAATACCCTTGATAATGCGGCCCAGATAGCGAGGACAGTCTTCCGGTGCTTCCAGCGTGATGGGCAGCTCGTCCGTATGCCCCTCGGGCGCCGCAGGAAAGTTCTGCGGGGTGAACGTTTGATCACTGATGGCCGCCACATCCCGGGCCAGTCCTTTCATGCCCAGACAGTCGGCACGGTTCGGCGTCAGCTCCAGATCGATGCTGTAATCGTCCAGCGCCAGCAGGTCACGGATATCCGTACCCGGTACCGCGTCTGCAGGCAGCTCCAACAGACCGCTGTGGTCATCGGACATGCCCAGCTCGCGCGCAGAGCAGGCCATACCAAAGGAGGCCACCCCGCGCAGCTTGGCCTTCTTGATCTTAAAATCGCTGCCATCGGCTGCCGTCAGCACCGCTCCGACGCGGGCGAACGGCACCTTGATGCCAGCGCGGGCATTGGGCGCACCACAGACCACCTGCAGCGCCTCGCCGGAACCATCATCCAGTTCGCAGATCTGCAGCTTGTCCGCGTCGGGATGCGGCCCACAGGCGACGATCTCGCCGACCACCACCCCGCTAAAGGGGCTGGCCACCGGCGTTACCGTGTCCACTTCAAGGCCGGCGGCGGTCAAGGCCTCAGCCAGGTCCTGAGCAGATTGCTCGACCGGCACCCATTGCCGTAGCCAGTTAACGCTGAATTTCATGGCAGACTCCTAGCGGAACTGGCGCAAAAAGCGCAGATCGTTGTCAAAGAAAGGCCGCAAATCGGTAACGCCGTAGCGCAGCATGGCCAGACGCTCGACGCCCATGCCAAAGGCATAACCCACATAGCGCTCCGGATCGATCTGGCAGGCCTGCAGTACATTCGGATGCACCATGCCGCAACCCAGAATTTCCAGCCACCCGGGCGCGGACCCGTCACCCTTGTCCCAGGCCACATCCACCTCAGCGGAAGGCTCGGTAAAGGGGAAGTAGGAGGGTCGGAAGCGGGTGGCCATATCCTGCTCGAAGAAGGCGTTCACAAAGGCCTGCAAAACGCCCTTCAGATCTGCCATGGATACCTGTTCGCCCACCAGCAGCCCTTCCACCTGGTGGAACATGGGAGAGTGGGTCTGATCATAGTCACTGCGATAGACCTTGCCCGGCGCGATGATACGAATCGGTGCACCCTGGGCCAGCATGCCGCGCACCTGCACCGGCGAGGTGTGCGTACGCAGCAGGCGACCGTCACCGAAATAGAAAGTGTCATGCATGGCCCGCGCCGGATGATGGGCGGGAAAATTCAGGGCCTCGAAGTTGTGGTAGTCATCTTCCACCTCCGGGCCCGTAGCCACCTCAAAGCCGAAGCGACCGAACAGATCGATGATGCGCTGCATGGCCCGGGTGACCGGATGCAAGCCACCACGTTGTTCACCCCTGCCCGGCAACGTGATATCGACCTGCTCCTCGGCAAGCCGGGCGTTGAGCGCGGCCGTCTCCAGCGCCGCTTTGCGCGCATTGAGCGCAGCGGCAATGGTTTGCTTGAGCTGGTTCACCGCCTGGCCGAAGCGCTTGCGCTCTTCCGGGGCCATGGCGCCCAGCGATTTCAGCAGTGCCGTGACCTCGCCTTTCTTGCCGAGATAAGCCACGCGCAGTTCATCGAGCGCGCGCAGATCGTCGCAGGCCGCCACATGGGCCAGGGCCTTATCGTGAATCGTTTGCAGTGTATCCAAGAGGTTTCACCCAAAACAAAAGAAGGGAGGGCAAACGGCCTCTCCCTTCTCGGAAACAACCGGCGGCAATGCCGCCGGATACTGTCAGTCTCGCCAGGAGACCGGCGTGCTTCAGCCGAGGCTGGCCTTTGCCTTTTCCGCCAGGGCACCGAAAGCGGCCGCATCGTGCACGGCCAGATCGGCCAGCACCTTGCGATCGATATCGATGTCAGCCTTGTTCAGGCCATCCATAAAGCGGCTGTAAGACAGGCCGTTCTGACGGGCTGCGGCGTTAATGCGCACAATCCACAGACGACGGAATTCACGCTTCTTGGCGCGGCGGTCACGGTAGGAATACTGTCCTGCCTTGATCACCGCCTGTTTCGCGACGCGATAAACCTTACGACGGGCGCCGTAGTAGCCTTTCGCTTCACCCAGTACTTTCTTGTGCCGCGCGCGGGCGGTCACACCACGTTTTACTCGTGCCATGGTCTAATCCTCCCGGTTTATGAGTACGGCAGCATGCGTTTAACGGCTTTCTTATCGGCATCGGAAATCATATCCGTGCCGCGCAGGCCGCGCTTACGCTTCTGATCTTTCTTGGTAAGAATGTGTGAGTGGAACGCATGGCCCCGCTTAAAACCGCCTGAAGCGGTCTTTTTAAAGCGTTTGGCCGCGCCCCGATTCGTTTTCATCTTGGGCATGGTCTTGCTCCTGGGCACTTTGGCCCTGTCTATTAATACGAGATCCAAGCGGCGAGGCGTGCCCGCACTTTATCGTCCTTGCTTGGTACCGCTTCTTCACATTTCACGGCGCATCCGGCACCGTGTGGTACTTCAATTCTTGCGCCTGATCAGGTCTTTTTCGGGCTGATCAGCATCACCATCTGGCGACCTTCCATCTTCGGCCACTGCTCAACCACCGCATCCTCGGCCATCTCGTCCCGGACCCGTTGCAGCACCGCGACCCCGAGGTCCTGGTGCGCCATTTCCCGTCCGCGAAAGCGCAAGGTCACTTTCACCTTGTCGCCGTCCTCGATGAAGCGGCGCACATTGCGCATCTTCACCTGGTAATCGGCCTCTTCTGTGCCCGGCCGGAATTTGACTTCCTTCACCTGGGTCACTTTCTGTTTCTTCTTCGCAGCCTGAGCCTTTTTGGCCTGCTCAAACCGGAACTTGCCGTAATCCATCACCCGACATACGGGGGGCTCGGCGTTCGGCGCGATTTCCACCAGATCCATGCTGGCTGCTTCCGCCAGGGCAATGGCTTCTTCAACCGCCATAATGCCGGCCTGCTCACCATCCTGGTCGATTACCCGGACCTGCGGCGCTCTGATGTCGCGATTGCGCCGTGACTCTTTTTTAGAGGCGATCTTGTTGTCTCCTGCTGGTTAGCATTTACCCTCGCTCAGCAATGGCTGTAGCAAGGCGTTCTGCGAAGGCGTCCAGGGGCATACTGCCCAGGTCTTCACCCTCACGAGTTCTTACTGCGACGGTGCCATCCTCGACCTCGCGGTCGCCTACCACCAGTAGGTACGGAACCCTCGCTAAAGTGTGCTGGCGGATTTTATAGCCGATCTTCTCGTTTCTCAAGTCCAAATCCACGCGGAACCCTTGATTTTCAAGGGATTCAGCCGCTTTTTTGCAAAAATCGGCCTGCCGGTCCGTAATGTTCAGCAAAACAGCCTGCTGCGGCGCCAGCCAGGGCGGCATTTTACCGGCATGATGCTCAATCAAAATACCG
>JAOZKI010000092.1 GCA_029935455.1 Lysobacterales bacterium
TCGCTCGCGAGCAACACGGTCAGCGTGAAAATTAGCAGTCGTGCGGAGATCGAAGTGGACGTCAGCGCCTCTGACAGCAACATTGCCCCGGGAGACCTGCTGCAATTTACGACCGTCGTGCGCAATAGCAGCCCCAATGTGGCTGAAGCGCTGCGGGTGGAAGCGGACGTGCCCGTGAACACGCAGTATGTCAGCAATCTCGGCGGCGGTGTGCTTAACGGCGCCCGCCTGGTATGGGAGCTGGGTGATCTACCGCCGTTGCAAACGGCAACGGTGGTTATGACAGTCCGCGTTGACGCGCCACTCCCGGACGATACGCAAATTGAATTTGAAGCCACGGCAGACATCGTTAATGGCGGTGCGGACGGGGCTGGCGTACTGGTGAATCTGTTTCCCGCACCGCGCTTTTTACTGCACGTTGATGCGCCCACGCAGTTTGTTTCACCGGGTCAGGTGCTGACCTATTCGGTGGATTATGAAAATGACGGCAATCGAGCCGAGGACACGCTGTTGCGGGTTTATCTGCCGCCCTCCAGTTCGCTGGTATCCGCCACCTCCGGCGCAACGCCGGAGGGTGGCGCAATACGCTGGTCTCTCGGCGTGCTCCCCGCGGGTGCCTCCGGCGCCCGGCGATTCACCGTCAAGTTTGATGGTGTGATCGAAAATGGCGAGCTGCTGCCCACCTTGGCCAGTATCGAGGCATCTAACGGTTTTCCAGTCAGCGATCGTTTTAGCGTGCGGGTTTCATCTCTGCCGACGCTGACGCTAAGCAAGACTGCTGAAGCCCAGGTCGTAGCGCCCGGTGAGCGACTCAGTTACGTTTTGAAAGCAGTGAATAGCGGTGCCAGTAGCGCCACCCAGGTCCGTATTACCGACAGCCTGCCGGACCAGACCCGCTTTGTTGTGGCCTCCGATGGGGGGCAGGAAACGGCGCCCGGCAGCGGCATCGTGGCCTGGCCGGTATTCAATTTGGCGCCGAATCAGCAGCGCCTGGTGCTGGTGACCGTGCAGGTGGACGCAGCGGTGCCCAGCGGTACGGTGTTGCACAACGCGGCTTCGGTCATCAGCGACGAAACACCGCCAGCACAGGCACCCATCGTGGACACGCTGGTGGCTAGCCTGCCGGATTTACGCTTGCAAAAAGAGGCGCTGCAGCTTGTGGTACCGCCTGGTGCGGAACTGGACTATCAGCTGCGCTATGGCAATGAGGGCTCCGATCAGGCGGCTGAGGTACGAATCAGTGACCAACTACCGCCCGAGCTGGAGTTTGTCAGTGCCACCGGCGGTGGCGTTTGGGATGTGCAAAGCAGGACCGTGCGCTGGACCCTCGGCACTTTGCCTGCAGGTACCAGTGGTGTGTTGGCGGTGCGTACCCGGGTGGCGAGTTCGACCAGCGCCGGTACGGTGATCGATAATGTGGCCAGTATTCTTGGCACCGGTGCTGCACCGCGTTTGGCCAGCGCTGAAGTACGGGTGGTCGCTCGCCCCCTACCGACGGTGGCCATTCCCGGTTTACAGCTTGCTGCCCGGCTGCTGCTGATCGGCCTGCTGCTGTGCCTGGGCTGGCTGCACTTTGGCAGACCCTGAGCTCAACAGCCTAGGGCCAGTGAGCCGTCGGCATTAACCATTGGTGCTAGCTGGCTATCTGTGCCAATCGCTGCGGCGATTCTGAATAATGGCGCCTTGCGCTTGCCTATGCCGCTATCCGCATTCTTTCTAATTTAGGTTAATCATCCGATATCGGAAAAAGTCCAGCATGAATAAAAAAACCCTATGGGTTTAAACGTGGTGTGTTCTATTATTTATAAACCTTTCTATTTTTGTCCCCGAAATCGAATGGAGTATTAACTTATGGCCATTAAAAAAATTGACTTTAAAAAAGCGACGGCTGCTGAGTTGGAAGCCCATCAAAGAGATGTGGCTGCCATGATCGAGGCGAAGCGGCGCGAGGAGGCGTCCGCAAAGTTTGAGGAGGTGATCGCCTTTGCAGCCAGTCGTGGCCTGTCGCGCAAAGCGCTGGCAGACTACTTCAGCGGTGGCCGAAAGACGGGCGTAGCGAAGAAGGCGCGTAAGCCGGTCGCGCCAAAATATCGCAATCCCAAGAACAAGTCTGAGACCTGGTCCGGTCGTGGCCGCAAGCCGCGGTGGGTAGAGGATTACCTGGCCGCTGGCGGCAAACTCAGTGACAAGAAGATCGCCGCCTAGCGCGCTTGTTGCGGTAAGGCAGCGCCCGCCAAGGCGGGCGTTGCATGTTGGCCGCGGCGGCGCCGGAGTTCTGCGGTGAAGCGTATCGCCATTTTTTGCGATGGCACCTGGAACTCGCCCCGGCACGGGCATGAAAGCAATGTGCTGCATTTGGCGCGCGGTCTGGAGGCGCAGCACGAAGGCCATAAGCAGGTGGCCTTCTATGACTGGGGGGTCGGCACGGATCGCAAACGCCTGCGCGGAGGCCTGTCGGGCGCCGGTATCGATAAAAACATTCTCGATTGCTATCGGTTTTTAGTTCATAACTATCACCCGGGCGATACGCTCTATTTTTTTGGTTTCAGCCGCGGGGCCTATACGGCCCGTTCCCTGGCCGGGTTTATTCGTAATTGCGGATTATTAATGCCCCAGCATGCGGCGCAGATTCCTGCGGCCTATGCGCTGTATCGAAAACGTAGCGCCGCCAGTCATCCGGATGCGCCTGAGGCACGGGCCTTTCGTGCCGCGCACGCCTGGAGCGACCTGACCCCCATTCGATTCCTGGGCGTTTGGGACACGGTGGGGGCACTGGGCATACCGGTTCCTTTCTGGGGCGTGCTGGGACAGAAGGAATTCCTTTTTCATGACACGGCGCCGAGCCGCATTATTGAACACGCGCGCCATGCGCTGGCCATCGATGAATGCCGGCAGGATTTTGAGCCCACGCTGTGGGATCGCAAACCGGGCCTGGACCTGCAGCAGGTCTGGTTTGCCGGTGTCCACAGCAATGTCGGCGGTTCCTACGCGGACCGGGGGCTCAGCGACCTGCCGCTGCAGTGGATCGCGCGGGAAGCGGCGTTACAGGGGCTGGGCTTTACCGATCATGCGCTGGCGCGCATGGCACCCAACCACGCGGGTCAGCTGTATGACAGTCGTCGCGGGATTTACCGCGCTCGCGCTGCGCATCGGCGTCAAATTCAAGGCCCCATCCATCATTCGGTACGCCAGCGCTGGGAAGCGGATGTCAAAAGCTATCAGCGGCGCTGTGCACCGCTGCGGGAGCTGCTGGAGCGGGTTGGCGGTGATTGGGATCAGGTGCAGTTGGTCTACTGAGCGATCGGGCTTCTGACGGCGCGCGGAACCCACGCAGCGCGGGTCCGGACGCTCGCCGCGTATACTGACCGGGGTGCGAACTGATCCATGGCAGCTCTAATCCATCGCAGGACGGTAGGGTAGTGCCAGCCAATTTGGGCGGCATGTTGAAGCAAAAGAAAAGATTGCGGAGGTCACTGTGTTTCGAAATGGCAGGTTCCTGAACCACTGGTCTCAGTACCGGTCTCTGTTGTTGGGGCCTGCGTGCCGCTGTGCCGCGATGCTGACGGTATTGCTTCCCATCGCTGCCACGGAGGCCAGTGAACCGCTGCCAGCCCGGCAGCCGCTGCAGGTGCTGATCGATGCCCCGGCGGGCGGCGGCGACCCGGTGGTCGGTAGCAGTATCACAGCGGCCGGCCGCTATGCCTTCGTGGTCAATACGCCGCAGTGCCGGGTGTTCGTTTACGAACTCGACTTTGCGACCATGAACTACGAGTTTCGCCAGCGTGTGGATGCGCCAGGTGGCCCGAATGGGCCTTGCGGTACCGGGCGCTTCGGCACGGTAGCCTCGGCCAGCGGCGAGGTGTTGATTGTCGGCGCGCCCGGCACGCGACGCACGCCAACCCAGCGCGGCATCGTCGATAACGGTGCGTTCTTCATGTTTGTGCTCACCGATATTGGCGGAACCAAGAGCTGGGTTCCCAAGGGCCCGAATTTTCGTTTGGGACGGCGTTTTCCACCGCAGGACCAAGCCGGTCAACAGTTTGCGGCAGCCCTGTCCATCAGTCGTATCAGCCCTGATGATGACAAGTATCTGGTGGTGGCCGGTGCGCCGTTCTATGACGTGCCCAGCGCGGGTGGTGGTGCACTGCTGATCGATGCGGGGCAGATTACCGTTTACAGCTATGATATTTCCGATGACGGACCGACCAGTCCGGCACTGAACCCGCTGGGCGTGGTCAACGGTGATACGGCCAGCGAGAATTTGGGCTTCGCGGTTACCGCCAGTAATCCCTTCGTGCTGGCTGGTGCTCCCGGCCAGCCCGGTAATGCTGGTCGCCTGCTGGTAGTGAACTCGACGGATTTTAATACGAATCAACCGGACCTCACCGCCCGCCTTGATCCGGCAGACCGGGTCTATCTTGCGGCTGCAGAAACCGAGCAACTGGGCCAGGAAGTGTCTCTGTCCCCCAAAGTGGTGCTCGGTGCCAGCGTCACCAACGGCCGTGCCTGGGAAATTAATGGTGCAGGCACGGGGCGTAGCTACACGCTGGTCGATGCACCGTTTCGTAACGACGGGGGTGATGTGTCCGGTAGTCAGCCCGCTGCTATCGGCGTTGTGCCTTTCGGGGGCAGCATTTACCGGGATCCGTTGAGCGATGAGGTAGGAACCACTATTTTTGATCCTCGGGACGCGATTCCCGTTGATGTGGCGGCTGAGTTGAACATTCCTGATCCGCCAACGAATCCCGATGCAGCAGATCTGGGCGTTGACATCCGCCTGACCCGCGAGGCGCTCTGGTTCGCCAATGCGGCCGCTAACCGGGCCGTTTATTATCAGTACCCCTGTGGCTTTGGTACACGCCTTACGGACCGGCAATATACCCTGCTGACCATTCCCTGCGATTTGCCTGCCGGCACTACCTATCAGCAGCTATTTGGCGGGGCCATCAACGGTGATACGGTGACCATTGGTGAGCGCAGCAAGGTTCGCGTATTCCGCTATGATCCCGATCAGAGCAATCCGGACCGTACCTTCACCGAAGTGACAGACCCGAACGAGCCGATCGGTTCCCTGGCGCGCAACAGTTTTCTGGTGATTTATGCGGACCGACGCTATTTCGCGGTGCCGGGCGGTCTGGGGGGCAGCGCCAATGAGTTACCCGGTTTCCTCGGTACCACCGGCTCTGGCTCGCCCTCGCTACCGGCGACGGATTTTTTGCCCCTGGCTTTCTCAGCCTCCGTGCAGCGCTACGCGCCGGTGCTATTGAAAGCCGCTGGCACGACCCTGCCGGCCAAGGCGCCGGGCCAGGATCGCTTCGTGCTGGTAGGTAATAGCTATCCGCGCGCGTTTGACATCAATGACCTGGTCATGGATGTGGGCGGCGTGCGCAACCTGTTTGGAGCCAGTGGTGTGCTGCCTAATGATCGCACCGTATACGTTTACGACCCGCAGGCCGGCACCGCCAACCCCTACCAGCCGATCACAGCGACGCCGGGTTTCTCCGCAAGCATCCGGCCCTATCAGGGCTTTTACCTGACGCTCAGGGCGTTCGTGGCCAGCGATCCAACGCCGGCGGTAACGCTCTATATCCCCCAGGTGGAATAGCGGTCCGGCGCGTTTGCGCGCGCCCTGTGTCCACGGAGCGGGGCCTGCGATTCCTGTTCAAGCCGCCCCTTCGCTATACTGGCGCCAGTGACAGAGCGCCGAGCGCTCTGCGATTTGTGAGCTGGGTTGGGCGCACGGTTCCTGTTCTGATGTTGGTTTGAATAGCTGCAACGGTCGCGCCAATGCTATGGCTGGGGACGCTCACGCAGGTAGCAAGGTGTTGACGAGAAGGTGAGAAGGCAGCTTTCATGGCCGTTACGGCGCTGCAGCAGAGACCGGCATCGCAACCCGAGAGCGTTGGAGCAGCGTCCATGATCAGATCTGGAAAACACCATTTAATTACTCGCCGGGTCCCCGCGCCCGGGTCAGCCTCCTCAAGACTTGTTGTCTTTGGTTTCTTGAGCCTTTTGTTGCTGGTATCCCTGGGCGTCACGGCCGCGGCCAGTGTGCCCGCGCGCAACCCGGCCCAGGTGCTGGAAACGGCGCCGGGACCCAATGGTGGACCTGTCGAGGGCACCAGCATTACCGCCGCGGGACGCTGGGCTTTCGTTATCAACTCGCCGGCCTGTCGCGTGTTTGTCTATGAGCTGGATTTCGCCAGCATGGAATACCTCTATCGGCAGCGCATTGATGCGCCGCGATCTGGCACCTGCAGCACCGGTCGTTTTGGCGCGGTGGCCTCGGCCAGCGGCGAGGTGCTGATCGTTGGGGCGCCGAATACGCAACGGCGCCCTGGCGGCTCCACCCGTCGCAATGGCGCCTTTTACATGTATGCGCTGGGCGATGACGGTGTCTGGGCAGCCAAGATTCCGCAGAGCAGCCTGCTTGGGCGTCGTTTTCCGCCCCAGAATCAGCGCAATCAGAACTTTGGCTTCGCCCTGTCAATCAGCCGCATTAGTGCTGATGACGACAGATATCTGGTCGTGGCCGGCGCCCCCAATCATGACCCCAGCCCCGGCGGCAACCAGCTGACCAACGCGGGCCAAATTTCGGTCTTCGATTATGACGTCTCTGACGATATCAATGGCGCGGCAGACCCGAACGGCGCGCTGCGATTGATCGGAGTGGTCGATGGCGATACGGAAAATGAAAACCTGGGCTTTGCCGTTACCGTGAGCAGCCCGTTTGTGCTGGCCGGTGCGCCGGGCTATGACGACGATCCCAGCGACGCCCTTGTGCCAGGCCGACTGCTGGTGGTTAACTCCGACGACTTTGACCTTAATGGTGATCTGGCACCCGGTCAGCGCACCTTTCTGAGTGCGAGTGATACGGAGCAATTAGGACAGGAAGTGTCCCTGTCTTCCAAGGTATTGCTCGGTGCCAGTCTGACCAATGGCCGGGCCTGGGCGATCACGGGCCCTGAGAATAATCGCAGCTACACGCTTACCAGCGACTTGTTTCGCAATGAGGGTGGAGACGTCTCCGGTAGCCAGCCCGCAGCGCTGGGCGTGGTGCCCTTCGGAGGCAGTATCTTTCGTGATCCGCTGACGGATGTCATTGGAACAAACGTCGCTAACCCAGGCGATGGCATTGTGGTCGATATTTCCTTGGACCCGGATGTGCCGACCGGTGATAATTCGGATCTCGGGATTGATATTCGTTTAACGCGGGAGGCACTTTGGTTCGCTAATGCGGCCGCCAGTCGCGCCATCTACTACCAATTCCCCTGTGGTTTCGGTACGCGTTTGCGGTCCGATCCACCGCAATATCAGCTGTTAAGTGTGCCTTGTGACTTGCCTGCCAACACCACCTACGGCGAGCTGTTTCCCGACATCGGTGACACCACAAAAATTCGCATCTATCGGTTTGATGAAACCTTTGGATCTCCCGATCGCAGTTTTATCGAGATGCGTGATGGCAGCGCGGTGCTAACGCCGGAGCATGCACGCTATGGTTTCTTCATGATCAGTGCCGAAGACCGGTATTTCGCAATTCCTGGTACGGATCAGCTCTCGGCTCTGCCTACTTTTACTGCCAGCGAGCCCATACCAACCGACTTTGCCGTGCCACTGGATTGGCCCGTGCGCAGGGTCTTCAAGACGCCGCTTAAAACCGGCAGCTTTTCTCCCGATGCGGACAAGCGGTTGGTCATTGCAGCCAATCGATTTCCGCGCGCCTTCGATTTTGCCGACCTGACCGTCACCGAGACGCCCGCCGGCGGCGTCCCGGACACCCGATCGATCGCTGACAGCAACTTTGTGGAACCCAGCGGCTGGGTCTATGACCCGCAGCCGGGTGTAGCCAATCCTTACGTGGCAGTCAGCGGAACGCCTGGAATGGACCGCACGCGTATCCGACCCTACGAAGCGTTTTATGTGCGCTTAACCGAGTCCGGTGTAGACGGTACGGCGGCGACGGTGATTCTGAATATTCCACAGGTTGAATAAGCTGGGATACCTGTTTCTATCGCCCCGAGCGGGGGCGCCGAGGACTGACTCAAGGGGGGGTAATGTTTCACTACTGGTTTGCGGTACTTGGCACGCTGATTGGGCGCTTTTTCCGGTCCCCGCTGGCCATTGATGAAACCCTGACGCGCCGCTACCGCGTGCGGCTGGCGGACTGCGATGGCCTGCGCGTTATGGCGGCTTTTCGCTATCCAGCCTATATGGATTTGATTCGATGGGAGCTGATTGCGCGTTCCGCCTTATTCAAGGCCATTGTGAGGCGTGGCCTGGCGCCGACCCTGGGTGCACAAAAGCTTATCTATCGGCACCCCATCAAGTGCTGGAGTCGCTTTGAGCTGACGCTTAGCGTGCTGGGCTGGGATGACAAGTGGGTCTATCACCAGCACCTGTTCAGTCAGCAGGGTGAGGTACGCGCGCTTGGGATCACGCGCTGCCTGGTCTGGCGCCGAGACGTGCCCCATGTGCTGCAGGAGGTGATACAGGAGGCCGGTGGTACAGAGCCCATGCGTCCACCGCCGGCATGGGTGCAGGCCATGTTTGCTGATGACAAGGAGCGGCTGGAAGCCTGCGCCGCGGCGTTGGCTGACGACGGCGAGGCGCCTCGATCGCCCGGGCACTAGGCGGTTCCCAGGGAAATTGACGCTTGCCGAAGCTTTCCATGTGCCTAGCTCTGATGACACGGTACGCCTCATCAGCGGTGACACAGCTTGCGAGCCGATGCCCGGATCTTGCCCGGGTCTGGGGCGCTGCCCCTGTTCCTGAGCGCGCGTAGCCTGTAGGGTGTTGCTTCGCCCCAGCCGGGGTGAGTAACACACCACAGACAGGGGTTAAGAATCAATGAGCATCAAACA
>JAOZKI010000035.1 GCA_029935455.1 Lysobacterales bacterium
TGGCGCGCGGCGGCATCGATCGTCAATTCACCGCCGATGAACTCGCTGCCATGCCCGTCAAAACACCCGCACAGCGACATCTGCTTGGGAAACCGGCTACGGCCAAGGACATTCCGGCCAAAAGCGACGGCTCGGCCCGCTATGGCATCGACGCGGAATTGCCGGGCATGGTCTACGGCCGCCCGCTGATCCCTCCGACCCGTTATGGCAGCACCGTCAAGGCGGTGGATGACAGCGCCGCCCGCGACCTTGCCGGCTACCAGGGCTATGAAGTCATCAAAGACCCATCCAACACGCTACAGGGTTGGGTCGTGGCGCTTGCAGATCAATTCTGGACCGCCAAGAAAGCCGCGGACGTGATCAAGGTTGACTGGGAAGCCGGGCCAACGGCCGGTGTCAATGAGGAGGCGATTCTACAGCGGGCCCGGGAACTGAGCGCGCAAGACGAACAGCCACACTGGGTTGATGAAGGACAGGCCAGCGGCGCCGGTAAACGCTATGCGGCCAGCTATGAAACCCGCTCGGCATTGCATTTCACCCTGGAGCCCCAGAACGCACTGGCCGAGTTTCGTGACGGTAAATGGCACATTCACGCCGGCAACCAGTGGCAGTCACTGATCCTGCCGGTGCTGGCAGCGGCACTGGAAGTCCCAGAATCCGATATTGTCATTCACAGTTACTATCTGGGCGGTGGTTTCGGCCGGCGCCTGTTTGGGGACTATATGCTGCCTGCGGCGCTGGCCGCCAAGGCCCGTGGCAAACCGGTCAAACTGGTCCTGACCCGGGAGGATGACACGCGTATGGACTGCCTGCGGTCTCCTTCGCTGCAATTACTTGAGGCCCGACTTGGCGAAGACGGCCAACCGCTGGAGTGGTACCACGACGTGATCGCCGGTTGGCCGACGCTCACCATGGCCCCCAGTTTCATGCCCGATTCAGTCAATGGCCGGGGCAAGGTCGATCCCTTTTCCGCTAACGGCTCTAACCACTGGTATACGATCCCACGCCAGCGCGTGCGGGCCATTAACAATGACCTGGCCCAGCAGACCTTCTTGCCAGGCTGGCTGCGCGCGGTAGGCCCGGGCTGGATCGGCTGGGGCGTGGAAGGTTTTATGGATGAACTCGCCTCCGCCGCGCAAGTGGATCCCATCGACTTTCGCCTGCGCCTGCTGGATGGAAGCGGCAAGAATGCCGGTGAGGCGCCCAACAGCGTTGCCGGTGCTCGGCGTGCCCACGCGGTACTGGCACGGGCCAAGGTGCAGGCTGGCTGGGGCCGGGCTCTGCCACCTAACGAGGGTATGGGCGTCGCTCTGGCCACCGGCCAGGAACGGGATATGCCCACCTGGATTGCCTGCATCGCCCATGTTCGGGTGGACCGAGACAGCGGTGAAATGAAAGTACTTAAGCTGTGGCAGACCATCGACTGCGGCACGGTGGTACATCCCGATGGCGCCCTGGCTCAGGCCGAAGGCGCAAGTCTCTGGGGCATCAGCCTGGCGCTTCATGAGGGCACCCGGATTGAGAACGGAGAGGTGGTTGATCTGAACCTGGATAGCTACACACCGATGCGTATGGATCAGGTGCCGGAATTGGATATTCGCTTCGTGGAAAGCGGCGAAATACCCACGGGCATGGGCGAACCCCCCATGATCCCAGTCGCCCCGGCGATTGCCAATGCAGTATTCGCAGCCACTGGCGTGCGTTTGCGAAAATTGCCCATGCGCCCGGAGGATTTTCTGGCTGCCGCAGCGGCGCTGGAAGGCTCAAAATCACCGGCCGCCTAGGCCCGCTGCCATTAGCCGGAAGCGCGCGCTGCCTGAGCGGCGCGCGCCGCTTGGCGGCGGCGCTTCTGCTGCCGCATGCGCAGACGCTCAGCCAATAAAACAAGCAGGATGATGGCATACACAAGCGGCTCCAGCGCATCCAGCTTCACCTGCCAGTAGTAATGCCAGACACCCAGTATGGCCACCGCATAAACCAGTTGGTGCAGGCGCTTCCAACGGCGCCCCAGTCGCTTCATCCAGCCTTGTGTGGAGGTCACCGCCAGCGGCAACATCAGCAGCAGAGCCAGCATGCCGATGGTGATAAACGGTCGTTTCAGCACATCCTCGAGCACCGGCGCCAATCGCAACCCCTGATCCAGCACCACATAGGTGGCCAGATGCAGTGAAGCATAGAAGAAGGCAAACAGCCCCAGCATGCGCCGGTAGGCCAGCAGCCAGGTCTGCCCGGTCCAGTTGCGCAAGGGCGTGATGGCCAAGGTCAAAAGCAGAAACCGCAAGGCCCAGAGACCGAACAGATCCAGCAGAGCCTCCACCGCGTTAGCCCCCAGTGAAACCCCAGCCAGATTAAATGCGCCGGCGGCCGCCCAAAGCGCTGGCCCGCTGGCCAGCAAAAACACCACTGGCTTGCTAAGGCGCCGGAATGAACGACTCCCGGGGCGCACGTTCAGAAATTTCGGCGCAGATCCAGCCCCTGATAAAGGTGGGCGACCTGATCCGCATAACCGTTAAACATACGTGTGGGAACGCGATCGGCGAACAGGCCGGCGCCAATCGGACGCTCGGTGGCCTGACTCCAGCGCGGGTGATTCACGTCCGGATTCACATTGGCATAAAAACCATACTCGCTGGGGATGGCCCGCTCCCAACTGGATATGGGCTGGCGCTCCACGAACTCGATGGAATCAACCGATTTGATGTTTTTAAAACCGTATTTCCACGGCACCATGAGGCGCATGGGCGCGCCGTTCTGATTTGGCAGCATGCGCCCGTAAAGGCCCACGGCCATAATGGCCAGAGGGTGCATGGCCTCGGCAATGGTCAGGCCTTCCACGTAGGGCCAGGGCAAAATGGAGCGCCGCTGACCGGGCATTTCCTCAGGCCGCAAAACGGTTTTAAAGCGGACAAACTTGGCGCGTGAATTGGGCTGAAAGCGTTTCAGCAGGTCCCCCAGGGGAATTCCCACCCAGGGCACCACCATGGACCAGGCCTCCACACAGCGCAGCCGGTAGATGCGCTCCTCCAGCGCGTGGGGCGCCAGCAGGTCTTCAAGATGGTAGGTGCCGGGCTGATCGCATTCACCGCTGACCTGAACGGTCCAGGGGCGTGGCTTAAAGTCTCCACTGTTGCGGGCCGGATCGCCTTTACCGGTACCAAACTCGTAGAAGTTGTTGTAGCTGGTGATGTCTTCCCAACTGTTGGGCGGCTGAGTAGTGGACAGGGGGCTGCTACGGACGCCCTCCAGCGGCGCCGTGTCACCCTCCGGCGCGGTCAGCTGCGCGGCGAGAGCTGGACTCAGGGCCAGACCAGCGCCCGCCAGTCCAGCACGCTGTAGGAAGTCGCGCCGTTGCAGGTAAACCGATTCATCGGTGATTTCTGAAGCTGAGATGCTGGGTGGCTTGCGTATGAGCATGACGTTTATTCCACGGGTGTCTTACACAACAGACCGGCGGTGCCGCCGAAAACTTACAGAACCCTATGTTCTGACCCATGAATCAACCGTGAATCAGCTCACTTATCCGCTGGCTGATCCTCTGGCATGAGCGTTTCCGGGTCCAGTGCCAGCCCCATGTGGCGGGCCCGGCGGCGCCAACGTTGACGGGCCAACACGCGCATGTCGATCGTGTCGTCGCTTTCATCGACGATTTCCATGCCCAACAGGGTTTCAATGATGTCTTCCAGGGTCAGAATCCCCTGCATATCGCCGTATTCATCCACCACCAGCATCATATGCGCCCGCTCTTCCTGGGTGCGATTAAAGGCCCGGCGCATGGTCAGAGATTCCGGGACCGACGGCATGGCCCGCCGATAATTTTCAAGCAGCTTGCGGTGATTTCCACGGGCTTGCGCCAACAGCAAGTCACTGCGCAACACAAAACCAGTCACGTTATCTGGCTCCTCATCAAAGATGGGGATGCGTGAAAACGGCTCCTGCTCAAAGCGATGGAAGAACTCTTCCACCGTGGTCGCTTGCGGCAGGGAAAACACCACCGTGCGGGGTGTCATGGCCGCGTGCACGGGCGTATCCTGCAAGGCCAAAAGATTTTTTACCACGCGCGATTCCTGTTCACCCAGCTCACCCTCTTCCGCCGAAAGATCCGCCATGGCGGCGAACTCCTGGCGACTGAAGCCATTGAGCGTAGGCCCCTCCGTAATTCCGCCTGTAATCCATTCGGAAAGCTTGACGAAGGGATAAAGAATCCAGACCAGAAAACGCAGCCCGTAGGCCGTTGCGGGCGCCAACTGGCGCCAGTAATGAGCGCCCAGCGTCTTCGGAATGATCTCCGAGAAAATCAGGATGAGCAGCGTGAGAATGGCTGAGGCCAGGCCGAGATAGGCATTGCCGAAAATCGCTGCCGCCTGGGCACCAGCCCCAGCTGCGCCAGCCGTGTGGGCGATGGTGTTGAGCGTAAGTATCGCCGCCAGCGGCTGGTTAATGTTTTCCTTGAGCCGAGCCAGGATGGCCCCCGAAGGATGCTCCTGCTCCTGCTGCAAGGCGACGTAGGCCGAGCTGACGGAGAGCAGCACCGCCTCGGCAATTGAGCACAGGAAGGAGAAGCCCAGAGCAATGAAAACGTAAACGATGAGCAAAGTCATAGCGCGCTCAGTGTAGCGCAAAGCGTGGTGGGATCGGCAGCCTCATTTGCCCGCCCTGACCAGTCGCGAAGAAAACGGGGCTTGCCCCCCGGCATTAAGCCACCAGCGCTGCCCCCTGGGCTCGCCAAAAGCCGGCTACAAGGCGAGCGACGGAAATACCGCAGGGCCCCACGCCCGGCTGGCCAGAGGGCCTCCCTCACCGCTAGGGCTCTGCCAAGGCGGTGCTTTGAAAATCGAGCACCCCGCCCCCGGTTAACTGTCGATGCGTTAGCGAGCGGCTCACCTGCTCCGTGCCGTTGAGCAGCAGGCGCCGTCCGCTACCGTCGGCTGCCCCGGTTGCAAGCTCGGTCTTTATCATCAACAAGCCATCAGCCAGCTGTAAACGGGCCGCCTGGGCCAGTGGCGTCGACCAGTAATAATCACCCCGCTGGGGGGTGACGGGATAGAGCCCTAAAATGGCGAAACAGGTCCAGGCCCACTGCTCTGGCTCCTGACCTACCTGCGCTCGCGGGCTAAGCCCCGTTGACCACAGTCTGTGCAGCACTTGATCGCCCGCCTGGGGCTGGCTGGATTGCATGTATAGCCAGGGCACATGCTGAAAGCTCACGACCCAGGGCCAGGCAGCGGGATCAGCAGGCAAGAACCAGGACCGCAGGCGACGGGCGAGACCATCACGGCCGTCCAACGCGAGCAGCACGCCATCGAAATCGTGCTGGGCCTGCAGCCATATGTCATCGGACCCTAGCTGTCGTTGCAAGGCCGCGCGGGCCTGGAAGGCTGCCGCCAACTGCACCTCTCCACTGCGTCGGGCCAGTTCGCCCAGGGCGTCAACGCCCAGCGCCGCCAGGCCTCGGGTTGTGGGCGGCGTCTCCTGCCAACGCGCAGAAGCGAGAGTCCAGTCCTTCAGCAATGGCGTTAGCGCCTCGCCCGCAGTCACGGAGTTCACGCCACGGGCCAGGGCACCGGCTAGCAGTACCGCACTGGCTTCCGCCGCAGGCTCCCCCACCGGCGCGCCCCAGCTGCTGGCCCCTGCCGGTCCTCGAACTGCGCGCGCCTGCGCCACCAGCGTGTAAGCCAGCGTCTCCAGTTGCTCGGGTGCCAGCATGCCCAGCAAGGGCGCCGCAGCGCGAAAGGTTCCGGCAGGATTCAGATTGCCAATAAAACCCACTCCCTCCGCACTAGGCCGAACCAAGCCGTCCGCAGCGCGGTAACGCCCGTCCACGTCAGTGATGTCTCCATGCCAAGCCAGCAGGCGATAGAGCGAGGCGTAAAAGGCCTGCTGCATCGACTCGCTCGCCGTTAGCTGCACCCGATTCAGCAAGGCATCCCAGTAACTGCGGTTCTGTTCCGCCAGCAGCGCCAGGTCCCAATGCGACAGGTCCTCCAGATTGCGCCGCGCTGCGGCCTCACTCACGGTACTGAATGCCAGTTTGAAGCGCAGCTGACCCTGCGCCGGTTGAAAGCTTATTGCTCCGCCAGCTGGTGTCGAGCGCCAGGCATCGGCAAACTGATCAAACTCCAGCGCCACATGCAGCGAGCGTTCCTCAGCAAGCAGCGTCCCGGAGAATCCGGAGCGGTCTTCGGTCAGCGCCCCCTGCAATTTAAGCTGGTCACTGGGCAGCTGTAACAGCAATTCCATAGGTCTGCCAGCTTCCAGCTGCCAGCGATGCAGCGCGACCAGGCGACTACTCGACACTTCCGCCTCAACCTGCCCCTGAGCCAGGAGCCAGCGCCCCCGACCCGCTGGGGATTCGGACAAGCGGGTGGGAAGGTCCATGGAGCGCGCGCCAGAGCGTGCTGTCAGCCACAGATCAAGCGCATTCGGCGAACCGTCGGCCTGCGGGCGAGCGTGACTCAAAGCCGTGCCCTGAGGCGTTGTGACCGCACGCACGTTCAGCATGCCCAGGGGCCAGCTGACGCCCGCGGCTCGGAGCGTGGGCGCGGTCAGAAGTCGAGTGGGCCCCGCGGGAGCTTGCACGGTCACCGGCGCCTCGGGTGGAGCCACCGGCGCTTCTGGCGCGCAGGCGGTGAGCACCGATGCCAGCGAGAGCCACAGGCCCAGCAGGGCCCGGCCATAGCGACAGCGAGTACGCAGGCACCGGGCGGGAAGAAACGGGTTAAGGGGGGTCATCAAGCACCCGTGCCAAACGGGCCACGCCAGCCGCCAGCTTGTCCGGTTCATAGTGGGCAAAACTCAGCCGGAGATGGCTGTCAAAACCATGCCCGGGGCTGCAGCGATCACCGGCGATAAAGCCCGTACCCGCCGCACGTGCCAACGGCAGCAGGTCACGGGCCCGGCTTCCGTGTCGAAGCTTGGCCCAAACAAAGTAGCCACCGGCCGGCTGGGACCAGCTCAGAGACGAGGCGCAATCCGCAGCCAGCGCAGCACACAAAGCGTCGTTACGCCGTTGATAGGCCGTGCGTAAGTTGGGCAGGTTCCGGTCCAACTGCCCATCCAGTAAAAGCTCACGCACCCAGTGGGAGGTCAGATGGTTCACATTCCCGCCACTGCGGATAAATCCCGCCCCGCTCATCCGGCGCGCCCGGTCCGGGTCGGTCTGTAACCAGCCCAGGCGCAGACCCGGCGCGATGATTTTGGAAAAGCTGCCCAGAGCAATCACATGGCCCTGCCCGCTCATGCTGCCCAGAGATGGGGGTGCAGGCTCATGCCCCCAGAGCAACTGATAGACCTCATCGGCGACCACCAGAAAATCATGTTCGCGACTGAGCGCCACCAGCTGCTCACGTTTCTCCAGACTCAGGGTCTGCCCGGTAGGATTCTGGAAACTGGGAATGGTGTAGACCATGCGTGGCCGGTGCGTCTTGATCGCCGCTTCCAGTGCATCCAGGTTGAAACCGGTCCCGTCCAGGGCGACCGGGACCACCCGCAAACCATGGTCGCGAAACACATCAAAAGCCAGATAGAAGGTCGGATCCTCCACCAGTACCACGTCACCGGGCTGGCTGAACTGCTGACAGACAAAATTCAATCCCTGGGAATTGCCGCCACTGAGAAACAGCCCTTCAGGGTCTGTGCTGTGGCCGGACTGGCGCTCCAGGAATTGCGCCAGCGCGCGTCGAAAACGAAAGTCACCCGGCTTTTCCCCGTAGTTCAATTCCAGCGCATGCGCCTGCTCGAAATAACGGGCGCTGGCCGCCCGCAAAGCGTTCAGCGGGATCAAATCAGCCGAGGGCTGACCGGGCGCAAAGTCAATGGCGTCAGCTGGAGGGGCTTCGTCAAAGCGTGGCCGTTCCCCCACGGACAGGACCTAGATCTTCGCCGGGCGCTGCAGCGCCTGAATCAGCAGCAGGGACAGCGCCGAAACCAGCAAACCCGGCCAAAGCGGATCGATGCTGAAGAGGCCGCCAACCCCGAGGTCTGAGGCCAGCCGCCAGCCTATGACGGTAAACAGCGAAAGAATGATGCTCCAGAAAGCAGCCGTTGCGGTCACACGGCGAAAGTAAATGGCCGCTATCGTGGGCAGGAACAGGGCCGCCGAGTTAATGGTGAAACCCAGTTGCAAAATCCCAATGATGTCCTGCATCTTCCAGGCCATGAGCATGGCCAGCCCACCGGCCGCGACGGAGGCCAGCATGGAGAGGCGCAGCATGGCCTTGGGCTGGATGTCTGGCTGAATAAAGCGCTGGTGAATATCACGTGTGTAATTGGCGGAGGCAGTCAGAATGCAGATATCAGCGCTGGACATGACCGCCGCCAGGATACCGACCAGCACCAGCCCCTTGAGGCCCACGGGAAAGGTCTCCAGCACGAACAGGGTCAGAATGCCGTTACTGGCTTCCGCATCCGGAAACAGTACCGCTGAGGACAAGCCCAGCCAGACCGACGCAACGGCTAAGGGGAGCATAAACACGACCGCCAGCAGCGTGCCTCGCCGGGCCGCTTGCGGGTCCCGCGCTGCGAAACAGCGTGAGTAACTGTCCATAGCGACAAAGAAACTCAGCACAATGGACGCGACCAGGGCCGCGATACTGCTCCAGCCCTGGGCACCAAGATCAAAATAGGAAGGTGGCAAGGCCTGCTGCAGCGCCGCAGGGCTGCCAGTCTCCTGAATCGCAATGGGCACACCAATCAACACAATGCCCACCAACAACAGAATGAACTGCACCCAGTCCGTATAGGTGACCGCCAGATAGCCGCCGGTCGCCGTGTAGACAATCACAATACCCGAAGCCACCAGCAGCGCCGTGTTGTAGTCCCAACCCAGCAGAACCTGCAAAATCGCCGCTGACGCAACCAGCTGTCCCGCAGAATAAGCCACATAGGCCAACACCGTGGTCAGGGTTGCCACCACGCGCGTGCGCCCATCGAAGCGCTCTTCCACAAAGTCCGGATAAGTCAGGTGCCCGTGGCGATCACCCATTTCCTTGACCCGTGCTGACATAAACAGGCCAAATAGGAGGCAGCCCATGGCCAGCGAAGCCACATACCAGACGCCCGTAATACCCAATTCGTAAGAGCGCGCCGCGGAACCGACCACCGCAGCGCCACCGACCCAGGCCGCCAGCCACAAACAGGCAATGGTGAATGGCCCCATACGTCGACCGGCAACGAAATAGTCCTCAACCCCTTTTTGACGGTAGTTGGCGTAAAGACCCAGCCCGATCATCACAGCGAGATAGGCGAACAGAATGGAGCTATCAATAGGGCCAAGTTTCATGGGCAAACCACTTTATTATGAGTATGTGCACGCCAGTATCCGGCAGCTGTGCCCACCGTTCAATTGACAATGACTCATGCGCTTACTGATAGCCCATACTAACCGCCAGGGCCAGGGCCAGGGCGCCAGCCAGCAGCAGCTGCGCGACCAGTGGCCAGATAAAGCGCAACCAACGCGTGTAGGGAATGCCACAGATGCCCAGCATGCCCATGAGCACGGGATTGGTGGGCACGATGATGTTCATGAAGCCGTCACCCATCTGATAGGCCAGCACCGCCACCTGACGCGAAACACCGACGATATCGGCAATCGGGGCCATCAAGGGCATGGTGACGTAAGCCTGGCCGGAGCCGGAAGGAATGAAGAAATTGAGTGCCGACTGAATCGCCAGCATGCCGATAGCGGCCACCTCACCCCCAAGCATCTGCAGCGGCGTCGCCAGCGCGTTGACAATGGTATGCAGGATCAGGCCGTCGGCAAGCATGATCTCAATCGCCCGCGCAAACCCGATGAGCAGTGCTGTGGTGGTTAACTCAGCCGCCCCCTCACAGAAGCGGCGCGCCATCTGATCAGCGCCCATACGGCTGACCAGCCCGACCAGCAGTGTCAGGGCCACGAACACGCCACCCAGTTCCACCAGATACCAGCCATGCTGCTGAATACCCCAGACCAGCAACGGCAGGGTCAGCACCACCAGCGCCAGCACCAGCATTTGTGTACCTGTCAGCGGGATCGCCTGCGGTGGCGGTGGCGGCTGGGCTTCCTCAATATCCGCGACCAGAGACGCGCCGGCATCTGCCCGCACGCGGCGCGCATAGCGCAGCACATGAAAAAAGCCCAGCGCGAGAAAAGGCAGAAAAATGGCCGCACGGAACTGCCAGCCGCTCACCGGCGTGAGACCCGCGACCTCTTGCGCAACCAGCACCGTGAAAGGGTTGATCACGGCGGTACCAAAACCCACCGCATAGCCCGCCGTCATGATGCCCAGGGCCGCTATCGTATCCATGCGCATGGCGTGACACAGCGTGATCAGTATGGCAATCAGGGGAATGTATTCCTCGGCCATGCCAATCGTGGAGGAGCCGACACCAAAAGCCAGCATACCCATGAAAATCAGCAGGGCCGGTTGACTGCCAAAGCGGCGCAGGACGCTGGACAGGGCCGCATCCAGCGTGCCCGTGGCGCGAATCACAGCCAGCGCACCGCCAATGATAAAAACAAAGAAGATGATGCCCTGCGCGGCTGCCAGCCCACGCGGAATGACCGTTAGCAGGGACCAGACCGGTGGCGGTGATACATCGGTCAATGGAGCAAAGGTGCCGGGCACCACAACCTCGCGCCCCTGATCATTCACCACCATCTCGAAGGAACCGGCCGGTAACAGCCAGCATAGAACCCAGGCAAGCACGATCATGCCGTACAGCAACACCAGTGTGTGGGGAACCTTGAAACGCTGCCGCATGACTTGACCTCAGACCGCTTTTTTTTGGGAACCATTCGAAACGTCGAATCGGCGCTCAGTATAGCGATCTGTGGGTGGCATCGGGGCGGCTGAGGGGCAAAGCAGAGGCTAAATGGTCTCGGACGCTTCCATTTGTTGTAAAGACGTCATGTCCGTTGGTTTTTGCTCCAACCGGTCAAGCGCGTCGAGACTTGCGGCAAGACTACGACAGTAAAAATAAAAAATCAATAGCTTATGCACTTTTCCTAAAGTACAAGCTTTAATAGCCCCGTCGGAAAACCGCTGCTATCAGGCGTCGTCCTCATGCGCCACACGCACCAGTGGCGGCACCGTTGCTTCCACATGGACCACCATGGGACGGCAACATACGTGACAATCCTCTACGTAGCGTTGCGCACCGGCAGAGGCATCAATTAGCAATGTGAGGGGCGCGCCACAGTAGGGGCAGCTGACCTGCGCTTCGTCCAGAGATGTCCACATATGACGGGTCCTTGCCGTTCGCGGCCACGAACTGTTGGGTTAGCATAGAGCCAAGCAGTCAAGGAGGCGTAATGGCTGGAAATGCCGACATCGTTTTAACGCTGTTCCTGGTTTTTACTGCCGCGGCGGTCTTTGCCACGGCCATGCTGTGGGCGCGGCAGGCCCTGATCATCGGCTATATTCTCGCTGGGGTAGTCATTGGCCCCTGGGGAATCGGCCTGATCGCGGACACGCGCATCATTGGCAACCTGGCGGAAACCGGGATTATTTTCCTACTCTTCCTGCTCGGCCTTGATCTGACGCCGCAAAAGCTGATCCACCTGTTCAAACAGACCACCCGGATAACCCTGAGCACCTCTGCGCTGTTCTGCCTGGCCGGCTTTGGCCTCGCGCTGGCTTTCGGCTTTAGCTCTGCAGCGGCGCTCCTGACCGGCGTGGCCTGCATGTTCTCGAGCACCATCATCGGCATCAAACTGCTGCCCACAACCGTGCTCCACCATCGACATACGGGTGAAGTCATCATCAGTGTGTTGCTGTTGCAGGATCTCATCGCGATTGCGGTCATGGTGGGGATTCAGGCCCTGACCCAGGCCGAAAGCGGTCGCTCGCAACTTCTGCTTCCACTGCTGTCCCTGCCGCTTCTGGCCATTCTTGCCTGGGCCTTCGAGCGCTATCTCTTACTGCGCCTTCTCACCCGCTTTGATCAAGTGCAGGAATTTGTTTTCCTGCTCACGCTGGCCTGGTGCATTGGCATGGCATGGCTCGCCCACACACTGGGCCTATCCTACGAAATGGGCGCCTTTATGGCTGGCGTCATCATGGCCAGCAGCCCGATTGCACAGTTTATTGCGCTGCGCTTGAAACCCCTACGGGACTTCTTTCTGGTGCTGTTCTTTGTGGCCCTGGGTGCCGGCCTCAATCTGGATCTTGTACCGCAAGTCCTCTGGCCGGCGCTGGCTTTGGCGCTGTTGATGCTGACGCTAAAGCCGCTGGCCTACCGGTTTGCGCTCCGGGGCGTCGCAAAAACGACGCCGCTGGCCTGGGAGACGGGCTGGCGCCTGGGGCAAATGAGCGAGTTTTCCCTGCTGATTACTTTTCTGGCTTTGGGCCTGCCAGACGTCAGTGAAACCACTATTTTGCTCATACAGCTGGCCACGGTACTGACCTTTATCGGTTCCTCAGCGATCGTGGTATTAAACTACCCCACCCCGGTTGCGGTGGACCCGTCCTTACGTCGCGATTGAATCCGTCCGGCCGTGCTGCTCAGGCAATGATGCGGCGAAAGGTGGTGAGATCAATATTACGGCCGCACACCACAAGGGCCGTGCAACGGCCTCGAAACCGTTCCGGCTCTGCCAGCACTAATGCCACCCCCATGGCCGCTGAACCTTCAGCAACCAGCCGGTGATGTTCGAACAGGTAGCGGATACCCCGCTCAATTTGTGCTTCGCTGAGCAGCTCAAAGCGGTCAATGAGTCGGGCGCACAGCGGCAGGGTCAGCGCGTCATGATCAATACCCCCGGCGCAGGTATCCGCGAGCGTGGCATGAATCGCTGGTGCCACGACCTTACCGGCGGCAATGGAGTCATGCATGACCGGAGAAGCCGCCGGCGATACGCCCACCAGTTCAAGCCTGGGATTATGTCCCTTGAGCCAGGTGCCGCAGCCGGCAATCAGCCCACCCCCACCCACCGCAATCACTGCGGTATCAACGGCTGGGAGTTGCCGTGCGATTTCCACCCCACAGGTGCCCTGCCCGGCCACCACCTCCAGATCGTTGTAGGGCGAAACATATTCACGCCCCTGTTCCCTGGCTATGGCCCGTGCATGGGCTTCCGCAGCGCCCGCCTCCTTGCCGAAAGGCACTACTTCCAGGCCATGCGCCTCCATCAGAGCCAGTCGTGAAGGCGTGATGTTCTCGCCCACATAGGTCGTCGCGCGCCCGTGCAGGGGTCGCAGGGCCTCAGCGATCGCCAAGGCATAGTTGCCCGTGGAAGC
The DNA here is from genome assembly GCA_029935455.1 of Lysobacterales bacterium. GTDB lineage: Bacteria > Pseudomonadota > Gammaproteobacteria > Xanthomonadales > SZUA-36 > Marinihelvus. The sequence continues at coordinate 13,218 of JAOZKI010000035.1, forward strand.
GGTCACGACCCCACGCGCAATGGCTTCTTCTGGCAGTGAGCGTATCTTGTTGGTCGCACCGCGCAGCTTGAATGAGGTGGTGCGCTGCACCAGATCCAATTTCAGCCACACCTCCCCACCGCAAAGCTCACTGAGCGCGTGAGAATATTCCAGCGGGGTTTCAAACAGCCAGGGGCGACAGCGTTCCTCGGCGGCCGCTATGGCCGCATGCAACTCCTGCATACTGGGTGCGCTGATTGAATTCATGTCCATGTCGGCCCTCCTTCACGGCGCTGTTGTTCTCATGGTCACCCAGGCTGGCGTGCCAGCAACTTGGGCAGTAACTGCTGGGCACCGATGCGGTCGCTAAACAGACTCCAACTGTGCCTTCATGGCGACCTCAAGACGTCCATCAGGCAACAGCATGCCCCGGTCGATGGTGAAACAGGTCAGCAGGTTAATCAGGATCGCCTGCGCGTGGGGCGTAAAGATCGGTTGCCGGTCCCGGGGGGGGCGAACCGTGAACATGTGCTCGTTCTCAATGCCATACCAGCGGTTGTCAATGCGGGTACTGGAACTACGAACCGCGAAACCATGCCCCAGCGTGTGCGCGTGCAGATAGGGCGCCAGCGCAGCATTAAAGGCACACAGTGCCTCGTCATCAAGGTAGTTGGTGTAATCCCAAAACAGAATCAGATCAAAACGGGTTGACGCCGGCACGGACAACAGACGGGTGAATTCACGCACCATATCCTCCCGGTCACGCCCTTCGGAACCGTTTCGGGTCAAGGACTCGGAATAGAGACCCGCAAAATGGAGGCGGCATTTAAAGGCGGAGAAGAATTGAATGGTTTCATTATGTGCCGGCCCCACATCGAGTACACAGATGCGCCGATCCCGGTTCAACTTGGTCAACAGGGACGGAAACAGGAGGCTTTGTTGCCGCTTCAGCCCATCATGGGTCGACGGCTGATCCTGCTGTACTGCTGAATTCATGGGCACGCTCCCCTGCCTCTGCCTCCGGGAGACAGAGACGCTCAGCCGCTAATACCGCGCATGGGCACCCAGCCCGGGCACCCATGCCAACCTTATTACTCGCCCTTCAGGGCCAGACCCGCATCCGCCTTGGGTTTCTCCGGTATCGGTCCCTGGCCGTTGGTGGCCGCCTTGGCCGGAGCAGAGGCTTTCTTGGCTGCTGCCTTCGGCGCCTCGGTGGGATCCATATCGATGCTGCCCTTAAACTTGGCGCCATCCTCCAGCGTCATGCGCGGTGCCTTGATGTTTCCGCGCACATTGCCCGTGCGAGAAATCGTTACCATTTCTGAACCGACAATATCGCCCTGAACCGTTCCGTCCACCTTGACGATTTTCGCCATAATGTCAGCCTTCACCTGGCCTGCAGCACCGACGTCAACCCGATAGTCGCCGAGTTTCACGCTACCGTCGACCTGCCCTTCAATGATCAAATTCTCATCCCCGGACACATCGCCGTTTATACGAATACGCGGACCGATCACGGCAGCCCGTCCACTGGCCTGCTGTGGCTGGGTAGCAGCCCGATTCGCTGACAGATCGTTAAGCCCCGCATCAAAGTGGGCTTTGGGTCCTTCCTGGTTACTGTCTTTGCGTTTATCAAACATGTTTCTTTCCAACTGTTAATTCTCAAAGTGGACCCAGAGTCTAGCAAGAATTATCCGCCACGGTATGGTCAGCACGCGTCCCTGGCCGTTAGCTGCACAGATGGCCTGCTTGGCCTTACACTGTGCCCGTCAGTGGAGACAGACTTTTGAAGCACACGCTATTACTGATCGCCGTCCTGTTATGGCTTGCATCCGCACCGGTGGCCCAGGGACAGAACCAGAGCGCGACCATTGCTGCACAAACCTTCGCGCAAGACTTCAGCGAGCGCTTCCGGCGGCACGTGCGCCGGGAAGCCTATCCAGCTGCTGCGCTGGTCATTGTGCAGCGAGATCGTGTGTTGAATTTGACCACCGAAGGCTATCGCGCCGGAGGGAACCAGGAACCGATTGATCAGCACACGCTGTTTCGTCTGGCCTCCGTTTCAAAAACCGTCGCCGCCGCCGCCCTGGGCCTGGCTGCCGACCGCGGCCAACTGGCCTGGGACGACCCACTCACGCGGTACGCGCCGGACTTTCGCGTTCGCGAGGACACGGAGAAAATTCGCCTCCGGCACCTGCTGGAGCACAGCAGCGGCCTGATGCCGCGCGCCTACGATAATCTGATTGAAGACGGGCTGACCAGGGACGCGGTGGAAGCCCGCTTGGCAGGCCTGTCCTATCTCTGCGAACCCGGTCAGTGCTACGGCTACCAAAACGTCATCTTTAGCATGATCGAGCCAGCCATCGAGTCCGCTACGGGCCAGCGCTACCAACAGTGGGTGGAGCGTCAGCTATTCCAGCCATTGGGAATGAGCAGTGCCAATTTCGGCCATGCGGGGCTGATCAACAGCGCCAACTATGCTGCGCCCCACGTTCGCGCACGGCGCCAGTGGACGCCGGTGCGGGTGCAAGCGGATTACTATCGACTGCCAGCTGCCGCCGGCATCAATGCCAGCATCACGGATATGGCGCTCTGGCTGCAAGCGCTCCTGGGTAGCAAACCCGACATCTTGCCGCCGTCCCTGGTCGCGTATCTCACCCGCCCCCGGCAGCTCACCCGGCGCCAGCTCAGACGCGCCGAATGGCGTGATCATCTGAACACGGCACACTATGGCATGGGCTGGCGCATTTACACCATCGGTGATTTACAGGTGAACTACCACGGTGGTTGGGTGCAGGGCTATCGGGCCGACATCGCTTTCGCGCCGGAATTGAACCTCGGCATGGCAATCCTGTTGAATGCGGAAGCCAGCAGCATCTCCGAACTTTCGGCCGGATTCTGGGGACAGGCCGCCAACACACTGAAGGCGAGCGAGCAGCCACCGTGATGGCCGGGACAGCTGACGGCTAGCTTAGGCCCTGGACTGCGCCCACGGCACTGTAGAGAAATTCCTCTTCCCGTGGTTCGTTACGAAGCAACCTGAGGGCCTGTTCTATCAGTTCGCGCGAGGCGCCGGATGCCTCCAGGCAGGTTCGCAGCTGCCCTGCCCCGGCCTCCAGACCCAACGCCAACACGACCGCCAATTGACGGTCGTTTGCCATGTCCACAGAGTCGGCTACTTGCGTTTCTGCATGATGGTTGCGATTCATGCTCAGGATCTTCAGTCCTTTATCTTGCGTTTTACACTGCACTCGAAGGCGCAGGGGCGACATACCCTTATAAACGTGCACGAGCCCTTCTCCATATCATGGCTAACAGGCAACGCGACCCCGCTTTCGTATATGATCGGTACGGGAACTCGCACGATGCACGGCCAAGCAAAACAATAAAGGGGCTTAGAGACGCGCATGACCACTGACAGTGACAGTGAAATTACGGTACTGCTTGATCGATGGAGCGATGGTGACGACGGCGCACTGAATGAACTGCTGCCGAAGCTTTATTCGGAACTCCACCGCACCGCCGGAGCCTACATGGCACAACAGCGAGCAGGACACACGCTCCAGCCCACGGCCCTTATCAACGAAGCACTGATGCGCATGCACGCCCCCAGTGAAACGCCCTTCCGTAACCGCTCTCATTTTCTCGCTGCTGCCGCCCAGGCCATGCGTCATCTGCTGATTGACCATGCGCGCAAGAAAAATGCCGATAAGCGCTTTGACCCCGCGGATCGCGTGACCCTGATTGAAGGCGCTGTATCGGGTGGTCGTGAGGACCTGGATGTGCTGGCACTCGAGGAAGCACTCGCACGCCTGAAGGCCGTCAGTCCCCGTCAGGAGCAAATCGTGACACTGCGCTATTTCGGTGGCATGTCTCAGGATGAAGTGGCGGAGGTTCTGGGCGTATCCGTGCCCACCGTGGCCCGGGACTGGCGTGTGGCTCGCATGCTACTGCATGAATGGCTCTCCGAGGACGACCAGTAAGCGACAGGACGACGCACGATGGACAAAGCGCAAAAGGACCGGCTGGTAGCCGAATTGCTTGACAAGGTCATGGATCTGGAGCCCGATGAACGGCGCCGTAAACTGGCTGAACTGACCGACAATAGCGCGGTTATTGAACGGGTGCTGGCCCTGCTGGAAAGCGAGTCGGACCAGGACCGCATTCTGGATACGCCGTTGATGACCACGGTGGCGCTGGATTTCGACCAGTTGCAGGAGCAGCAGGCAGCGGAAAAAGAACCCGTACTTCGTAAGATTGGCCACTACACGCTGGAAGAAGTGCTCGGCGAAGGCGGCATGGGGCGCGTCTTTCTGGCCTATCAAAAAGAACCGGTAGAACGGCAGGTGGCGCTGAAACTGATGCGCCATGGCCTGGCCAGCCCGGCCGACGAAGCGCGATTTGACGCGGAGCGGCGCTCCCTGGCGCGCTTGAGCCATCCCAATATTGCGCAGATGTTCGAGGCCGGCTCAACGGAAGACGGCAAGCTGTTCTTCGCCATGGAACTGGTTCGGGGCATGCCCATCACGCGCTACTGTGACAGCAAGCGTCTGACCATCAGGCAGCGCTTGGCGCTGTTCATGGACGTTCTGCTCGCGGTGCAACATGCACATCAGCGGCAGCTACTGCACCGCGATCTCAAGCCATCGAATATCCTGGTCACGGAAATCGACCAGCTAGCGACCGTTAAAGTGATTGATTTCGGTATCTCGCTGGGCATTGACGAAGCCGATGGAGAGGCGCGCCAGAAGGGCCAGCGAGCCGGCACACCGGGCTATTCCTCACCAGAGTCCCTGGAACCGGGGACAGCAGAACTGGGGCTCGATACGCGGGCTGATATCTATACCCTGGGCATCGTGCTTTATGAACTGGTTTGCGGACGCCGCCCGTTCGATGAGCCGGGGGATTCCGTGCAGGAAGTGTGGCGCAAGATCAATGAAGATACGCCACTGCATCCAGCGCAACAGCTAACCATGATGACCGGCGAGCAGGCCGAGGCCATTGCGGTAGCGCGCCAGTCACGCTTGAAACCCCTGATTCGCACGCTCAGCGAAGATCTTGATGCGATCATCATGAAGGCCATTTCGCGCGACCGTGAACGGCGCTATGAATCCGTTACCGCCTTCCACGATGATCTTGATGCATTGCTGGCGCACAAACCGGTCGCGGCCCAACAGCAGGACTTTACCTATCTGGCCGGTAAGTTTCTGCGCCGCCACATCGGACTCGCCATCGCATCCGGCTTGCTATTGACCGCTCTGGGCGCCGGTGTGGTGGCCTGGTCCGGAGAAGCCCAGCGAGCCAATCTCGAGGCCGCTCGCGCCAGCCGCGAAGCGTTACAGGCCAATCAGGCACTTGAAGAATCACGCGAACTGGTGAACTTTATGGTTACCCTGTTCGGCAGCACGGCCAAGGAGTCGGGCGCCCCCGAGCGCATGACGACGGAAGAAATGCTCAACCTCGGTGCTGCTCGCATCCAAAACACGGACACCATGGACCCCCTGTCCCGCGCGCGTTTGCAATCCCTGCTCGGTGAAGTGTATTTCAAGCTGTTTATGGAAGAAGAAGCCGAGCAGATGGTGGAACGGGCCTTGGCCACGCGCATCGATCTGCTGGGCAAGGATCATGTACTGGTGGCGGATAGCAAGGGCCAGCTTGGCGCAATCTACGCCAACGAAATGCGCATCGATGAGGCTGAGCCGTTACTGCTGGAGGCCATGGCGACAGCGCAAGCTGCCGATACGCAGGATCTTGAAGTGATCGCCAGCATCTGGGAAGCGCTCGGTAATCTCTACTGGGTGCAGGTGCGCCACGACGAAGCCCGCGATGCACTCGAGCGCGCACTGGAAATACGCCAGGTCAAGATGGGGCGCACGGACGAGTTCGCACTGGCAGAGGCGCTGTCCAGTCTCGGCGTGCTGCACATGGAACTGGAGGAGTTCGAGCGGGCCGAACCCTATCTTGCCCAGGCTGCGGAGATTCGGGTACGGCGCCTGGGTAACAGTATCGATACGGCCAAAACCCTGCATAACCTCGCCGAGGCGGAAAACCAGATTGGCCGCATGTCTGATTCCGCAGCGCATTATCGCCAGGCATTTGACGTCTACGCCGCGGTCGAGGGGCGGGAAGATGGCGAGGCTCTGCGTGCATTGGATGGATTGATGCGGGCGTTTACGCGGGCCGGCCGCTATGAGGAGGGATTATTGGTTGGCCAGCGGGCCCTGGCCATTCGCGAACGCCGCTTTGGGGCGGACAGCGATGAACTGATTCAAAACCTGGTCTCAATGGGCATCAATCAGGGTTATGTGGGCGATCTAGATGCGGCACGCTTGCATCTTGACCGAGCCATGACTCTCGCCAATCGCTACTTGCCGCCCTCGTCCCGAAACACCGGTGCCGTGCAGGATGCGCTGGCCTGGCTGGCCTGGCAGGAGGGCGACTATGAGGACGCGCTACAACGGCACCGGGCCTTACTGGCGGCGCGACTGGAACAGTATGGCCCACGTCATGTACTGACCGCCTTCAGTCACCACTCGGTGGCTCTGGCGCTGGGTTCACTGCGGCAATTCGACGCCGCGGAAGCCGACATGGACAAAGCCATCGCCATCTGGGAACGGCTGCGCGGCCCAGAACATCGCTCGACGGCGCATAGCCTGCACTATCAGGGGCTCATTATCTGGAATCGGGGCGAACTGGCCACCGCTGAGGCGCTTCTGCGGCGCGCACTGGCCGTACGCACGCGTTTATTCCCACCGGAACATCCCGATGTGCAACGCTCGAAGCAAGCCCTGGAAGCCATGCGACTGGGCCTCAAGGCCCCATCCGTCACACCGGACCACTAATCAGGGGCTGCTGCCGTCACAGCCGTCGCCCAGAGCGGCCTTGAGCCCAACGCCAGGGCTCAGCGCCAGGGCTCAGCCGCCGGGGCCAAATACGCTGATCAGAAGCCGGATCACAAAGGCGTTGGAGACGTCGATGAAAAAGGCCCCGATCAGGGGAATGATAATGAAAGCGCGCGGTGCGGCCCCGAATTGTTTGCTTACGGCGCTCATATTGGCCATGGCCGTGGGTGTCGCACCGAGGGCAAAACCCGCATAGCCCGCAGCAATCACGGCAGCATCATAGTTCCCCCCCATGCGCGGGAAGACCACCCAGATACACCAGCACACGATCAGGGCCAGTTGGCAACTCATGGCCACCATCAGCGGCCCAGCCACCTGCCCCAGCGCCCCAAGCTGCAACGACATGAGCGACATGGCCAGAAACAGCCCCAGGCTGAGATCAGACACCAGGGCCAGTGTGCGCGTACCGGTCGGCCACCAGGGCAGCTTCGGAAACAGCCAGGGCACCAGGTTGGTCAGAATGATGGCCACCAGCAAGCACGGGACAAAGGGCGGCAAGTTAAAATCTTTCGCCAGCAGAAACTCATGGATTTGATAGCCAATTTCCATGCTGACCGCGATGGCCAGAAGCGTGATCAGCATCTGGTCGATATTGATCCGTTCCCGTTCCTTGTGACGGAAGCCCACGGTCAGCTCCGTATCCTCACCCCCGGATAGCTGATGGCGCTTTATCAGCCAACCAGCGATGGGACCACCGATCACGCCGCCAAGCACCAGACCGATCGTTGCTGCGCCGAGCCCTGTTTCCAGAGCGAAGGGCACCGCATACTCCTGCTCCATGACCGGTGCCCAGGCAATGGCCGTACCGTGGCCACCGGAAAGCGACACGGAGCCCACCATCATGCCAGCGATCGGTTCGTAGCCCATGAGCCAGGCCAGCGCGATACCGAGCAGGTTTTGCAGGAACAGGTAGCTCACCGCCAGCACCAGCATGATCACCAGCCAGCGGCCACCCGCACGCAGCGTGGACAGTCGTGAGGAGAGGCCTATGGTGGTAAAGAACACCACCAGCAGCAGATCCCGCGCCGACAGGTCCCAGGACAGATCCAGGTCCAGGGTCAGGTGCAGCAGAAACGCCAATAGAGCAATAATCACGCCCCCGGTCACCGGCTCAGGAATATTGTTGATGCGCAGGTAGCCGACCTTTTGCGTCAACCATTTGCCGAGAAACAACACCGCTACGGCGACAATAAACGTCTCACGCCCGTTAACCTCAAAAACACCCATAACACCCGCTCCCGGGCGCGCCTAACGAAACAGACTCAGACCCAATTCATTACTAATATGCTCAATCGCCATGAGAGCCCGAACGCTATTGCCCGCTTCGTTCAAGCGCGGTGAAAATGCCACGATGGACATGCGATCTGGCACCACGGCCACAATGCCGCCACCAACGCCGGTTTTGGCAGGCAAGCCCGCCTTGAAAGCCCAAATACCCACCTCATCATAGAACCCCGCCATGAGCATGACGGCGAGCACCTCATCCACATAGTTTTCGTTGAGAACCCGTTGGCCCGTTTTTGGATTCACGCCATCATTGGCCAGTGTCGCCCCCATCATGGCCAGTTGGCGTCCATTCACACCGATGGAGCACTGGCGCGTGTAGACATCGACCGTCTCACTGGGATCCGCGTAGAGACGCCCGTAGGAAAGCAGTTGGTCGGCTATGGCGCGATTGCGGTAGTTGGTTTCTGCTTCCGACACATACACCTCATTGATCACCGCAAGCGGCTCACCGGCAAAGGCACTGAAGCCGTCGATGATCTGCTGGAAACGGTCTTCCGGGCTGTCCGCCTGCAGCATGGACACGGAGGCAATGGCACCGGCGTTGACCAGCGGGTTACGCGAGCGTTGCTCATTCACCTCGATCGCGACAATGGAGTTGAAGGGCATGCCGGTCGGTTCCACGCCAATCTTGTCGACAATCGCCTGGGGGCCCTGCTCGTTCATCACCAGGGCCATGGTGAAGGGCTTGGAAACCGACTGGATGGAGAAACTGTGGTCCGTGTCACCGGCCATATAGGTGGTGCCATCGGCAAGGGTAATCACGACCCCAAACAGCTCTGGATCGACCTCGGCCAGGATGGGGATGTAGTCCGCGTTGTTGCCATCCTGTACGTCTTTGAATTTCGCGTGAGCGTTTTCTACCAGCGCCTGGTAGTCGATTTCGTGGCCATCTGCCAGCAGCTGACCAGACGTGATGAATAGCAGTGCGATTGCAAGGTGTCTCATAAGTTTCATTGCGTGCCCCCGGTTCCAAGTCATTGACGCTTTCATTATGCACAAAGCCAGCCCGGTTTTCGCTGCAAGCAGTCCGCGGACTCTCCTAAACTGTAGCAGGCCTGGTTCCATTCGGGGCCTTTACCGCTTTTTCGCCAACCTGTGCTATGACTATGTCATCTCAAACCATAAACAGCGTGTAAAACATGAGTAACTCAATCGAGCTTAACGGTGTTCAGCGGGAGGTGGACGTAGACGGAAGCATGCCCCTGTTGTGGTACCTCCGCGAGGTGCTCAACGCCACCGGCACCAAATTCGGCTGCGGTATGGGCTTGTGTGGTGCCTGCACCGTGCACATTGACGGTCAGGCCACCCGCTCCTGCCTGACGCCCATGAGCGCCGTGTTCGGGCGCTCCGTCACCACCATCGAAGGGCTGTCTGAAAATGGCGATCATCCCTTGCAGCTGGCCTGGCTGAAGCACCGCGTGCCCCAATGCGGCTACTGTCAGGCGGGACAGATTATGAGTGCGGCCACGCTGCTGGAGGCCAACCCGAACCCCAGTGATGCGGAGATCGATGCAGCCATGCAGGGCAACATCTGCCGCTGCGGTACCTACAATCGAATCAAGGCCGCCATCAAAAGCGCGGCCGCTGCTGACGAGCAGCTGTCATGAGCGGGCCACAGCTCTCGCGGCGCACGCTGCTCCAGGGTACGGGCATCGCTGCTGGTGGGCTGGCGCTCGGCGTTTCCATACCCCTGGCAGCAACCACGCGACCTGACGCCCAACCCACGGAGATGAATGCCTTCGTGCATATCGCCGAGGACGGAGCCACTACCATTTACTGCGGACGCTGCGAGATGGGCCAGGGCATTTCCACGGCCCTACCCCAGGCGGTCGCCGACGAGCTGGAAGCAGACTGGGCGCGAGTCACCGTGCTACAGGGTGATGCGGACGAAAAGTATGGCCCTCAGGCGACGGGAGGTTCGCGCTCCATCAATGTCATGTTCCAGCCCATGCGCGAGGCCGGTGCGGCGGCGCAGGAAATGCTGGTGGCCGCCGCAGCGGCGCGCTGGGGTATTCCCGTCAGCGACTGCTACGCCGAACTGCATCAGGTTCGCAATCGCCAGAATCAGCGGACGCTGACCTACGGTGAACTTGTTAACGAAGCGGCTCGGCTGCCGGTCCCGGAGCAACCTACCCTGAAGCAGCCCCAGCAATTTCGCTACATCGGTAAGCCGCTGCCACGTCATGACATGGAGCAAGTGGTGCTGGGTTCACGCACCTATGGAGCAGATGTACGTGTCCCGGGCATGAAATATGCCGCCATACGCCACGTGCCAGTTCTAGGCGGTTCCATAAAGCGCTTCGATGCCGCTGAAGCAAAAACGCTACCGGGCGTGCTGGATGTCATTAAAATCGACCCGATCGCAGACGCCTACAGTTCCGTCGGTGGCATTGCCGTCATCGCTGATACCAGCTGGCAGGCCAAGCAGGCCCTGGACCGTGTCAAGATTGAGTTCGAAGCCGGCCCGAACGGCAACTATGATTCGAAAGCCTACAAGGAAGCGCTGGTGCGCCAGGTCGAACAACCGGCTCAGAAGGTGCATGAAAAGGGCAATATCGCGGCAGCATTTGAGACCGCGGCCAGCACCCACAAAGCCACCTTTACCGGCGGGCACCTGTCCCACTCCCCCATGGAACCCATGACCAGCACCGTCGCGGTCAAGGAGACGGGCGCCGAAGTCTGGGCATCAACGCAGGATCCTGCGGGCATTCAGCGCACACTGGCGAAGTTTCTTGCTGTGGAACCGGCTGCCATCACCGTGCACGTGATGATGGCTGGCGGTGCCTTTGGGCGTAAATTCATGTGCGACTACGTGCACGAGGCGGCGGCCTGCTCGAAAGCGGTCGGCGCACCGGTTCATCTCACCTGGACCCGGGAAGAAGATACGCGCACAGGCTTTTACCATTCGGTAAACGCACAACATATCGAAGCGGCTCTCGACGAAAATGGTCAGGTCACAGGCTGGCTCCATCGGGCCGCGTTCCCAACCATTGCGAGCACATTCAACCCCAGTGTGGAGCGCCCCTCAGAAGGCGACCTGCGGGATCTCGCGGATCACCCCTACGGCATTGTTAATCTGCAACTGGAATCAGGTCACGCGCCGGCACATACCCGCATCGGCTGGTATCGGGCGGTTTACGCCATCTTCTACGGCTTTGCGATCAACGTTTTCACGGATGAACTGGCAGAAAAGGCAGGTATTGATCGATTGCAGTATTACCGCAATCTTTACCACGCCAATCGTGATCCCGCACAGCAGGAGCAGGTCACGCGCTCACTCGGCGTGCTCGAACTGGCGGCGCGCGAAGCCGGCTGGGGTAAATCGCTACCCGATGGCGAGGGCCTGGGCTTGGCCGTGCATCATAGCTTTGAGTCCTACCTTGCCATGGTTGTGCATGTCGCACTGGAGGGCGATCAGATTCGGGTCAAGCGTGTTGACTGCGCGGTGGATTGCGGCTTGGTACTCAATCCAGATCAGGCCACGGCGCAAATGGAAGGTGCGGTCATGATGGGCATGTCCTTGGCGCTGTACACCGAGATCAATTTCCGTGACGGGGCGGTTGTGAACTCCAACTTTCATGACTATCCGGTTCTGCGAACCCAGGAGGCACCGCCGGAGATTTACGTGCACTACACCAACACGGATGCCAGCCCGAC
>JAOZKI010000036.1:0-651 GCA_029935455.1 Lysobacterales bacterium
TCATGGATCGGCTGTAACTGATATTTCCTACCGCTCGCAACAGGAGGCCCAGTGGCCGCCGGGCAGCCCGCTGTGATCTAATGCCGCCATGTACAAGCCCGTTTCCTTATTCGTTGGCCTGCGCTACCTCAAGGCCAAACGAAAGAATCACTTCATCAGCTTTATCTCGCTGATTTCCATGCTCGGCATTGCCCTGGGCGTGACCACGTTGATTACGGTCATCTCGGTCATGAACGGTTTTGAGAAGGAGTTGCGCCTACGCATCCTGGGGGCCATCTCACACGCAACCATTCAGCCGCTCAATGACAACTTTTCAGACTGGAAACCGCTGGTCAGGCAAGTTGAGGCGCGTCCGGAGGTGATCGCTGCAGCCCCCTACATTGAACAGGGGGTGTGGCTACAAGCGCGCGGTTCCACGGGCGCGCTGCTGCGCGGTGTAGAGCCGGAATATGAGGCCCGGGTTTCGGAGATTGAGGACAAGATGTTGGCGGGCAGCCTGATGGATTTGCAGCCCGGGGCCTACGGTATCGTACTTGGCACCGGGCTGGCTGCCAGCCTGCGGGTGGGCATGGGGGACAAGGTGACGGTGATTGCACCGAAGCTTAAGGCCAGTCCTTTCGGGGCCAATCCGCAGATGAAGCGCTTCACCGT
>JAOZKI010000036.1:661-24918 GCA_029935455.1 Lysobacterales bacterium
GGTGAATACGAAAATGACACCTCGCTGGCCATCGTGCACCAGGCAGACGCGGCGCGGTTGCTGCGCATGCCAGAGGGGACCGTGGGCGGCGTGCGCCTGGAACTGGAGGACATGGATCGGGCCTGGATGACGGCACGGGATGTTTCCGATGAACTGGAAGGGCTCTATCGCGTGCGTGACTGGACCCAGGAGCGCGGCAACCTGTTTCAGGCGGTGAAGACAGAGAAGACCGTCATGTGGGTCATTTTGAGCCTGATCATCGCGGTGGCCGCCTTCAACATCATTTCCATGCTGGTCATGGTGGTCACGGACAAGCAAAGTGATATCGCCATCCTCAAAACCATGGGCGCCCACAGCGGCACCATCATGCGCATTTTTATCGTGCAGGGCAGTTTGATCGGTGTGATTGGCACGGCGCTCGGCGTGGTGGGTGGCATCGCCCTGGCCCAGCATATCGGTACCGTGGTGCCTTTCCTGGAAAAGCTGTTCGGTTTCGCGCTCTTTCCCGGTGATATCTATTATTTGACCGAACTTCCGTCCGATCTGCGCAGCAGCGATGTGCTCAAGTTCGGTGGCATGTCGCTGGCCATGGGCTTGCTGTCCACGCTGTATCCTTCCTGGCGGGCATCCCGGACCCAACCAGCCGAGGCACTGCGCTATGAGTAAACCTGATCATGGCATCGTGTTGGAAGCCAGCGACATTCATCGCAGTTTCCGCCAGGGCTCCAGAGAGATTGTCGTGCTGGATCGGGCGCAATTGCAGGTAGAGCGGGGTGCGTCCATAGCCATCCTGGGGGCTTCGGGGGCCGGTAAAAGTACCTTGCTGCACATACTCGGTGGCCTAGATAAGCCGGATCAGGGCGCCGTAGCGGTCGCCGGTCAGTCCCTCTGGTCCGTGTCCGAGACAGAACGCGCTGCTATCCGTAACCGAGAGTTTGGTTTTGTCTATCAGTTTCACCATTTGCTGCCAGAGTTTACGGCGCTGGAGAACGTGGCCATGCCCCTGCTGCTGAGAGGTTTACCGGCTGCAGCGGCGCGGCAACAGGCCAGCGCCATGCTGGATCGGGTAGGCCTCGCCCCGCGCGCCACCCACAAGCCCGGGGAGATGTCCGGTGGCGAGCGCCAGCGCACAGCGCTCGCCCGGGCTCTGGTTGGGAAACCAGCCTGCCTGCTGGGCGACGAACCCACCGGTAACCTGGATGAAAAAACCGCGGACCGGGTCTTCAGCATGCTGCTGGAACTGAACCGCGAACTCGCTACCAGCCTGGTGCTGGTGACCCATGACCCCCGTCTGGCCGCGCGTATGGATCGCCGGCTGGAACTGCGAAATGGCTGCCTGAGCCCAATGTCCTAGACCATTCGCTGCCTGGCAGCGAGTTCCGGGCGCGTGCAGCGGGGGGATAGGCTGTGCCTGGGCTGATTGCCGGACTATTGCTACCACACTGGCTACCGGAGGGAAGCTGGATCGGCTGGCCGCTGCTGGCGCTGATCGCGCTGGCGGTGGGTGTGTCCCTGCATCCATGCCGTGCTCTGGCCTGGGCAGCGTTTGGTGCGTTGCTGACTTTCTATTCCCTGCACAGCAGCCTGCAACAGCGCATAACGGGTGCGCATGGGCCTGTGGTCCTGGAAGGAAGGATCGTTTCCCTGGTCGATGGGGAGGCCGATTATCTACAGTTCACCTTCGTCGCGGCGAAGGGTCCCTGGGGGCGGGGATCGCGGCGCCTGAAAGTCAGCTGGTATAACGCAAAGCAGCAACCCAGAGGGGGTGAGCGCTGGCGCCTTGCTGTGCGGCTGCGGGCACCCTGGGGGCGCGTAAATTTCCACGGCCCTGATCAGGAACGCTATTGGACCGGGCAGGGGGTACATGGCCTGGCCCTGGTCACGGGGCGCGGGGTTCGGCTGGCTGAAGGGCCCTGGTGGTCACTGAGTCATTGGCGCTCCCGGGCCCGTGATAAGTTGCAACAGCGCGTGCAGGGACTGCCCGGAGCGGGGCTGGTCCCGGCCCTGGCGCTGGCTGATCGTAGCGGCCTGCCTGACCCCCTGCAGCGGGCCATGAGCCAGACCGGAACGCGCCACCTGTTGGCCATATCGGGTCTGCATGTAGGCCTGGTGGGGGCTTTTGCCTATCTCAGCGCACGGGGTCTGCTGCTCCTGGTACCGCTGCCCGCGTGCTGGCCCGCCCGTCAGCGCCTGGCCCTGTGGCTGGCGCTTCCGCCCGCTGCGCTCTACGCCCTCATGGCAGGACTTACCACCTCACCTCGGCGGGCCCTGGTCATGTACGCAGTCACGGCGCTGGCACTGGCGAGTCGACGCTGGCTGGGTGTCTGGCGGGTCTGGACCCTGGCACTGGCCCTGGTTCTGCTGGCGGATCCCTTGGCGCCCCTGCAGCCGGGTTTTTGGTTGTCCTTTCTCGCGGTGGCCACCTTGCTCGCCGCATTCAGAGGCCGCAGACCCGTGGCGGGGCGCCTAGCTGCACTGGTGCGGGCTCAGTTCGCCATGGCGCTGGTGCTAGGTCCGCTGAGTGTGTACTGGTTTCAGGAGCTGAGTCTGCATGCGGCCTGGGTGAACCTGTTGGCGATTCCCTGGGTCAGTCTGATCACCTTGCCTTTGACCCTGGCAAGCCTGATGATGCTACCCGTCGACGGCCCTGGGGGGCATATTCTGGCGCACATGGCGGCCGCCTCAGGCGCGTGGCTGGCGGACGGCTTACAGTGGGCTGGTGCCATACCAGGGGGACATTTTTACCTCAGTGGCCGCAGTGCGTGGGCCACGTTGCTGGC
Organism: Lysobacterales bacterium; assembly: GCA_029935455.1. GTDB lineage: Bacteria > Pseudomonadota > Gammaproteobacteria > Xanthomonadales > SZUA-36 > Marinihelvus. The sequence goes on from JAOZKI010000036.1 coordinate 3,442, forward strand.
CATGTTAGCCGGCAGCTTATTGCTCTTGCCTCCCGTCCTGGGGGTCTGGCGCTACTGCTGGCTCTTCTATTTGCCACTGCTGGCGCCCCCCGCGATTCCCGCAAGTGACACCCTGCGTCTCACGCTAATGGATCTGGGCCAGGGCCAGGCCGCGCTTCTCGAGGCCCATGGCCGACGCTTGCTGATAGACGCAGGACCCGGCATGCCGGGGCGATGGGATCTTGTTCACGCTGCCATAGCACCCGCGCTACGCGCTGCTGGCGGTGCCCCGGATTTGATCGTGATCAGTCATGGCGATTTGGATCATGCGGGCGGCCTGCGCTCGCTGCGGACCCTATGGCCCGACACGCCGGTGATCGGTAATTTCAGACAAGCCAAGGCGGGCATTGCCCCGTGCCATGACGGAATAGGCTGGAACTGGGGCCAGACCCGGTTTCAGGTTCTTCATCCCACGGCCTATTTGCCCTATCTGGGTAATGACTCTTCCTGCGTGCTCTCGGTACGCGGTCCAGCTGGGGCCATGCTTTTACCCGGTGATATCACCGCCCGCGTGGAGCAGCGATTGGCCCGTTTGCCAGCGGTCCGCTACCCATTACTAGTGGCGCCCCATCATGGTAGTGACAGCTCCAGCAGCGACGTACTACTGGACTGGGCCAGACCCGACATCGTGCTGGCGGCGGCCGGCTATGAAAACCGCTTTGGATTCCCGCACCAGACCGTCCGTAGCCGCTATCGAGCACGCCACATACCGTTACTCACCACCGGTGCCTGTGGCGCCATTGCGCTGGAACTCTCGGCCCGGGGGCAGCTGCGATTGCGTTCCGCGCGGCGGCAGCGGGCCAATTGGTGGCGTCAGCCACCAGCACCTGACTGTCCCTGATCGAAAGCGGGGCATGCGGTATGATTCGGCCCAAGAGGAAAGATGCCCAAAATCAAGGAGTGAGCCTGCATGTTAGAAATCATTCTGGCCGGCGGTTGGATGATGGCCCCCATTATTCTCTGTTCCGTCGTTGCCGCCGCCATCGTGATCGAACGCTTCTGGACCCTGAGACCCAGCCGTGTGGTTCCCGCGGGGGCGGGGCAACAGGTGCAGGAATGGGCCGCCGATGATGAATTGAATGTCGAGCATCTCACGCGCCTGCGTGATGAATCGGCGCTGGGCAAGGTGCTCGCGGCGGCGCTGGCGAACCGGCATCGCGCGCGTGACGTTATCAAGGAAGCGGTGGAAGACACGGGCCGTCATGTGGTGCATGAACTTGAGCGGTTTCTCAACACTTTGGGCACCATTGCCGGCGTCACACCGTTGTTGGGTCTGCTGGGCACCGTAGTGGGCATGATTCGCGTGTTCTCCGCCATCATGGTGCACGGTGTGGGTAACGCCAATGAGCTCGCGGGCGGTATATCCGAGGCGCTGGTCACCACCGCCGCTGGCTTGACGGTTGCCATTCCCAGCTATTTTTTCTACCGCTACTTCAAAGGTCGCGTGGAAGAATACGTCGTTTCCATGGAAGAGCAGGCCATTGCCCTGATTGGTGCGATTGAGCGTGGTTCACTGGTGAAGCACGCCCAGGCCAAGGCTCAAGCCGCGCTGCAGGCGAAGCGCCCGGCACAGCCGGCGGGAGCGGATGGAGCGGCGTCTACGTGAAACTGCGTAAAAGCCAGGAGCAGGATGTGGAGGTCAATTTGACCTCTTTGATTGATGTGGTGTTCCTGCTGCTGATTTTTTTCATGATCAGCACCACCTTTGAGCGCCAGGCGGCCCTCAAGATCGATCTGCCCGAAGCGTCTGCGGTTGCCGATAGCAGTGAGCAGCCCGAGCGGCTGGAGTTTGTGCTGGATCCGGAAGGGCGTATCTATCTTAACGACAGCCAGTTGGTGGATAGCCGTCCGGCCACCATTCGCGCGGCACTGGAACAAACGGCCGGTGAAGCACGGGATCTGGCGGTGGTGGTGCGCGCAGATGCGCAAACGCCCCATCATTATGTGGTCACCGTCATGGATGTGACCGGCCAGCTCGGCTTTACGCGGCTGTCTATAGCGACTCAGCAGGTCAGCGAATGAGTTCACGGGACGCCAACTCCCATTCCAACCCCTATGCGCCGGGCGTGGTTTACAAGCGCCTCTGGGGCTACACGCGCCGCTACTGGCCCATGTTCGCTGTGGGTGTGCTTGGGGTCAGCATCGATGCCGGCATGCAGGCGGTCTTCATTAAATTTATTGAAGCGCTTATTGATCGCGTGTTCGTGGATAAGGACTCGGCTTTCGGACTGGTTCTGGCAGGGCTGATTATGGGGACCGTGATACTGCGTGCCCTGGGTAATTTTGCTGGCACCTACGGTATGGAATGGACCGGTCGACGGGTGGTTGCAGATTTGCGCGCGGAACTGTTTGCGGCCTATCTCAACAAACCGGCTCGCTTTTTTGATCGCTTCAATGCGGGCGAACTGATATCCAAACTGACTTATAACTCAGAGCAGGTCGCGCTGGCGGCGACCAATGCGATTATCGCCGTGGTGCGTGATGTCATGTTGTTGCTCTACCTGGTGATCCTCATGCTCACCCTGAGCGCCAAACTCACCGCGTTCATGTGTTTCCTGGTGCCGGCCGTGGCGTTAATTGTGACGGTCGTTAGTCGGCGCTTTCGTAAGATATCCAATCGCATCCAGCAATCCATGGGCGACGTGGCACACGTCACGGAAGAGGCGGTAGTGGGCCAGCGCGTGATCAAGGTGTTCCAGGGTCAAAAGGCCGAGCAGGAACGCTTTGATGAGGCCAATGAGACCAACCGGCGTCTGCAGATGCGCATGGTGGCAACGCACATGATTTCTTCCACGACGGTACAAATCAGCGCCGGTTGCGCCATGGTGGTCATGATGATCGTGGCCAGCCGGCCGGCCTGGCTGGAAGAGATATCCGCTGGCACTTTCACGTCGCTTTTTTTTGCCATGGTGGCAACCATTCCGCCCCTGAAGCGCCTGACCGGTATTCAGGGCCAGGTGCAGAAAGGTATCGCCGCTGCCGAAAGTATTTTCCGGGTCGTTGACGGAGAGCCCGAGCGTGACGAAGGTACCCATGCCACACAGCGGGTAAGAGGCGATCTGGAGTTTCGAGAGCTCAGTTTTCGCTACCAGTCCGACGACGATGCGCCGGTACTTCATGACATCAGTTTCCGTGTGCCAGCCGGAAGCGTCACGGCACTGGTCGGTCGCTCCGGTAGCGGCAAAACCACGCTGGCCAGCCTGCTGCCGCGCTTCTACGATGGTTACCAGGGACACATCCTGCTGGATGGGGTGGAACTGGCCGACTATCGGCTGGAGGATCTGCGCAGCCAGATCGCTCTGGTCAGTCAGGACGTGGTGCTTTTCAATGGCTCGATTGAAGACAATATCGCCTACGGTAGCCTGGCTAAGGCCTCGCGAAAGTCGATCCTAAAGGCCGCCGCCGATGCCTATGCAATGGAATTCATTGATGCCATGCCCGAGGGGCTGGATACGCTGGTAGGGGAGAACGGAACGCGGTTGTCGGGCGGCCAGCGCCAACGCATCGCCATCGCCCGTGCGCTGCTTAAAGATGCGCCGGTGCTGATTCTGGATGAGGCCACCTCCGCACTTGATGCGGAATCTGAACGCGCCATTCAGCAGGCACTGCAACAGGTCATGCAGGACCGCACAACGTTGGTGATCGCCCATCGTTTGTCGACCATTGAAAACGCCGACCAGGTGATTGTGCTGGATGCGGGTCGCATCGTGGAGATGGGTACCCATGCCGCGCTGCTGATGAAAGGCGGCGCTTATGCGCAGCTCTATCAGAATCAGTTTAACGAGGATGGCGCTTGAAACAGGCGCGCATGCAGGAGATCTGGTACGGCGACCGTGCCCCCGGTTTGCTGCTTCGAGCCATGGAGCGCGTCTACGGACAACTGGCTGCACGTCGCCAACACACGCGGGAGCCAGCCCCGGATCTTTGTGATGAACCCATTGTGGTGGTGGGCAATCTCACTGCCGGTGGTACCGGCAAGACACCACTCACTATTCGATTGTGCCAGTTGGCCCGCCAGGTCGGGCTGCATGCGGCCGTGGTTAGTCGTGGCTATGGGCGCAGCGGTAGCGGCCCCATCACGGTAAACGCCGATTCGGAGGTCAGCCGCAGCGGCGATGAGCCCCTGCTTATTGCGCGCCAGGCCGGTGTCAGCGTTTTTGTGGACAGGGACCGGGAAGCGGCGGCCAGGCGTGCCTTGGCCAGCGGCGCTGAGCTAATCATTGCCGATGACGGGCTCCAGCGACGGAGCCTGCCGCGACAGATGGAACTCTGTGTGCTGGATGGGGCGCGAGGTTTCGGTAACGAAAGGCTCCTGCCCGCCGGCCCACTGCGGGAGCCGCTGACGCGGCTGGAGTCTGTGGATGCACTCATCAGTAATGGTGAATGGCAAGGCGGTTCCTTGCCGCAGACACCGGTTACCATGAGCCTGGAACCTGCCGGCTGGTACGCGCTGGGCACGAACCAGTTGACCGGCAGTGAGGCCTTGCAGAAGCAGCTGGCGAGTGGGCCGGTACATGCGCTGGCCGGTATCGGTAATCCCCGACGGTTTTTTGACACGCTCTCGGCGCTTGGTATTGAGGTGGATCATGAGCATGCCTTTGCTGACCATGAGCGCTATGAAGCCAGCCATTTCGAGGCCATGCGGGGCACACTGCTTATGACGGAAAAGGACGCGATGAAATGTGAACAGCTCTCCCTACCGCCCAGCTATGCCCTGCGGGTTGAGGCGCGCTTGCCCGCTGCCTGGGAAGAGAATATGAGCCAGCGGCTACTGGCCCTGTCGCGAAGAAGGCCGAGCTTATGATCGAGTCCAGCATTATTGTCATCCCCGCCAGACTGGCTTCCACGCGCTTACCAGGCAAGGTGCTGGCTGACATTGGCGGGCGACCCATGCTGCAGCATGTTTGGCAGGCGGCCTGCGGGGCCGGCGCCCAGCGCGTATTGATCGCTACCGATCATGTGCAGATTCAGAGCGTCGCCCAGAAATTCGGCGCAGAATGCCTGCTTACCGCCGCAAATCATATGAGCGGCAGCGATCGCATCGCTGAAATCGTAGAACAACTGGAACTGGACGATTCGCAGCTGCTGGTGAATCTGCAGGGTGACGAACCGGAAATGCCAGCGGTCTGTTTGCAGCAGGTGGCCGAGTTGCTTGCCGAGGATCCGCAGGCGAGTGTTGCGACCTTGTACTGGCCCATCACCGAAGCGGCCGAGCTGGATGACCCGAGCGTGGTGAAGGTGGTCAGCGACCAGCAGAGCAGGGCGCTCTACTTCAGTCGCGCGCCGATACCTCACCAGCGGGGTGCTGCCGATGCTCAGACCGCCCTGGCTGACGGCTCTGTGTACAAGCGACATCTGGGTCTCTACGCCTATCGTGCCAGTGCCCTGCGCGCTTTCACGGCGGCGCCAGCCGATGCGCTGGAGCTCAGTGAGGGCCTTGAGCAGCTGCGCTTCCTGGGCCTGGGGCAAACCATCGCTCTGGCCCGGGCGGCTCGCGCCATTCCGGCCGGTATCGACACGCCTGCGGACCTGGAAAGAGTTAGAAAAATATTAGGATAAGATTGTAATTCACTGTTAAAAAACAGTTTATTAGGTATTTTTTTGAATCCTGAGCGATACCTGGGGCAAAGGCACGAGCTTGAAAAAGCCGGCGGAGAAACCCATCTAGCGGCTAGAACCCCGTCGAGAAAGAGCATGAAAAAGACCTTGTTGACCGCCGCCTTGTGTTTCCTCAGCAGCGCCGCGCTCGGTGACAGCATCACCATCAGCGACGCCTGGGCCCGGGCCACGCCGCCGGGCGCGCAGACCGGTGCGGTTTATCTGACTCTGAATAACGAGGGCGACGCAGATCGCCTCATTGGCCTGGACACGGATGCAGCCCGTGAGGCCCAGTTACATACGCATCTGCATGCGGACGGCATGATGCGCATGGAACAGATTGCGGCCCTGGAATTGCCAGCCAAGGGCGAGGCTGTCATGGCGCCTGGTGGGGATCATGTGATGCTGATCGGACTCAAACAGCCACTGGTTCCCGGCGCAACCGTGACCCTGACGCTTGAGTTTGCGCAGCACGAGGCGCTGTCGGTCCGCATCCCCGTACGCGACGGACGCCGCTGATATGCCGTCCCGCTGGTTGCTCTTGCTCATAGGGCTCGGTGCTTTCGGCCTGGGTGCCTGGCTCGCGCTGGGGCCGGGTGCGGCAAAGGAACCCGAGACGAAAGCCGGATACGTGCTGAACGAGTCGCGTGCTTTGCCCGAATTAAGCCTTGTCGATGAACAGGGCCAGATCTTCACCAATGCCGATTTTGAGGGACAATGGTCCCTGCTGTATTTCGGCTTTACCTATTGTCCGGACATCTGCCCGTCCGCGCTTGGGGTCATGGCGCAAATCAAGCGCGAATTGGACGATGACGCTGCCATCAATGACCATTACTTCCTGGTGTCGGTGGATCCGGAGCGTGATACGCCCGAACGCCTGCGCGAGTATGTGCAGTATTTTGATCCGAGCTTTCAAGCCGTGACCGGCGAATTTTCCCAACTGGACCAATTCACGCGAACCGCAGGGGCCATCTATCGCTTACCGGATGAGCGGGAAGGGGAGGATTACCAGGTGGCGCATTCTTCCACGCTCACATTAATTAATCCCGAGGGCCGCTTACACGCGGTGTTCACCGCGCCCTTTGATGCGCAAATCATTGCGCAGGACCTCCGGCATCTATCCCGCTAAGCCAAGCTAAAGCGCATGCCCGTCAGGCGACGGGCATGCTTGGTCGGTCACGGTTGGACGCCCCGGCCAGGCGTCCACGGCACCCGGGCGGCGTCCATATCCGCTTTCAGGGCGGCATAGTCCTGCATGAGGCCATCCAACTCGGCCACGACGCTGTCATAGAGCGTCCGTCCCGCCGTTAGGGAGCTGCGCTGGGCAGGCGTAGGGCCGTAGGCCCCAACGGGAAATACAAAGCCTGCGTGCCAGAGCCGGTTTTCCACGGAACTGCTGGCGGGATCGTTGTACATGGCCCGTTTACTGTTACCGGCCAGGCGATCCTGTTGAACGGTAAGCTGCTGCTCAATCCGATGGGCGCGCTCGTAGAGCGTGCCATCCGCCAGCGAACGCTGGAGCGTTTGTTTCACCGCCGCCAGCTCCTGGCGCACCGAGCTGATCGCTGCGCCGGTACCGCCGGCCGCCCGGGAAAGTTCCGCGACCTGTGATTCAAAGATCACCCGGTCAGGCTGCGAAGAGCCGGGCAGTACCGGATCCGGGCGAATAGATGCCACTTCAAACTCGCGGATTTTGCCGAGGTCACTCAGGACTCCGTCCACGCGCGCCTGCATCTGCACCGTAAAAGTACCCGGGGCCACCAGTACGCCACCGGAGCCAAAGTAATTGGGCGAGCTGTTAGGCGACCAGGGCTCCAGGGCCGGGTAGCGAAGATCCCAGGCCACGCGATGGAAGCCGGCTTTTGCCGGCGCTTCGATCTGCCGCACGAGCTCACCGGCCGCGTTGCGCACGGTGAAGAGAATGGCGGGGGCGTCTTCCCGATCTTCACTCAGAATCGTGTCCCAGGAAGCGACCGCTACATCGTCATTATTGGCGGCCAGTTTTTTCTCGGCGGCCCGCCGCGTGTCTTTGCTGGTTTTGAAGCCGTCCGCCAGGTAGTAGGTAAAAGTGGCACCGAAATCGGGATTGGCCGCCACGTAGTAGGCGTCACCCTGACTGGCCTGGCAGCGCGGCTCCATGCAGCCAAGATCCCGTTTCTGCACGTACCAAAGCGCCTTGCGAACGGGGAACAGCACACCGTTCTCCTGCAGCATGTCCAGGCTGATCTCACGTAACGGCGTGTAATCATCCAGTACATAGAAGCTGCGCCCGAAGGTCGCGCCAACCAGATCGTTTTCGCGCGTCTGGATTACCAAATCACGGAAGGGAATATTCGGCGTCCCGCCCTTAAGCTTGGTCCATTGGCCGCCAGCGTTGACGGTAAAAAAGACGCCAAACTCGGTACCCAGAAACAGCAGGCCGGGATTCACATGGTCCTGCACCACTCGCCACAGCAGATGCCGATCTGGCAGGTTGCTGCTGATGCTGGTCCAGCTGCGTCCGCGGTTATTGCTTTTCAGGATATACGGCGTGAAATCGCCATGCTTGTGGTCGTCAACCACCACGTAGACCGTGTCCGGATCATGCAGATCGGCCTTGATATCATTGACAAAAAAGCGCTGGGGGACGTCCGGCAGGCGGTCCAGGCGACGCCAGCTTTGACCCCCATCCTCGGAAATCTGGATCAGGCCGTCGTCCGTGCCGGCGTAGATGAGACCAGGTACCAGCGGTGATTCGGACAGGGAGGTGATGGTATTGAACTGCGACATGGCATACAGGTCGCGCGGCGCATCATAGCTCCAGGTGCGCCCCATGACTGGACGCTTGAGGCGATCCTCGTCACGTGTCAGGTCTGCACTGATCGGTGTCCAGCTGTCCCCGTAGTCCTCGCTCTTCCAGACCCGTTGGGTGCCAAAATAGAGCGTGCTGGAGTCATGCGGGCTAATAAGGATCGGCGCATCCCAGTTATAGCGATCGGGTGCTTCCTCCGGCCCGGCCTGGGGTTTGATATAGGTCGTCTCTCCGGTGCGGCGGTCATAGCGCGTTAGGTTACCCTGCTGCCACTGGGCGTAAACGATATCGGGATTGTTGGGATCAACAGCCGGTTGATGTCCATCGCCGAAGAGGGTGATGAACCAGTCAGAATTGCGGATACCGCCACTTTGCATGGTGCGCGAAGGGCCGCCCTGCGTGTTGTTGTCCTGGGTACCGCCATAGACGTTATAGAAGGGCTCATCGTAGTCCACCGCCACCTTGTAGAACTGGGTAATGGGCAGGTTGGCGACATATTTCCAGCTCTTGCCGTCATCGAAGCTTTCATAGAGACCGCCATCGGTACCGGCGAGCAGATAGTTCGGGTCCTCGGCACGAAAGGCCAGCGCATGGTGGTCCGAGTGTTTCGTGTCATGGGCCATGGACTGGAAGTTCTTGCCACCGTCATCGGTGCGATGCATCTGCACGTCCATCTGATACACGCGGTCAAAATGGTGCGGGCTGGCGAATAGCTCCTGATAGTAATGCGGTCCGGTGCCGCCGGAGCGGTAATCATTGCGTTTCTCCCAGGTCTCGCCGCCATCGGCGGACCGCCAGAAGCCACCCTCACGGTTATTCAGCTCGATGGTGGCGTACAACACGTCGGGGTTTTGCGGGCTCATGGCAAAGCCGGTTTTGCCCATGGGACCTTCGGGCAGCCCCTTACTCAGGCGTCGCCAGGTGTTACCGCCATCAATCGACTTGTGAATGCCGGTACCAGGGCCGCCATCCATCAGCACAGCGACATTACGTAGACGCTGCCAGGAGACGGCATACATGACGTCGGGATTCCGCGGGTCCATGAAGACCTCGGACACGCCGGTGTAGGCATCGTCTTCTTTTGTGTTGCCCAGGCCGTCACCCAGCACCTTGCGCCAGTTGGCCCCGCCGTCGGTAGATTTGAACAGTCCCCGTTCACCTCCGCCGGACCAGAGCGGTCCCTGAGCGGCCACAAAGATCGTATTTGAGTCACGCGGATCCACACGGATCATGCCGATACGTTCGGAGTCCTTCAGACCCATGTTTTCCCAGCTGGCGCCCCCATCGCGACTGCGATAGACGCCGCTGCCGTAGCCCACGTGACGACCGCTTACGTTCTCACCGGTTCCGACCCACACCGTATCGGGATTGTTCGGATCCAGGACCAGACTGCCGATGGAGTAGGAATCTTCATTTTCGAAGATGGCCTGCCAGGTGGTGCCGGAGTTGCTGGTTTTCCAGACCCCGCCGCTGCCCACAGCCACGTACCACACGTGAGGATTGTCGGGATGCAGCACGATGTCGGCGATACGGCCGGACATGAAGGCCGGTCCGATGGAGCGCATCTCAAGCCCTTTGAAAGTGGCTTCGTTAAATCCCGGTTTCTTGTCCTGAGCCAGAGCTGGCAGACAGAAGAGCAGGGCGCTGAGCGCCGCGGTGAGCAGTGTACGCATGGCAGTCTCGCAAAAAAGGTAACCGGCAAACGATAGCGTAACTGTGCCGGTGCCACCAGTCAGCGCCCGGTGGGCAAGCGGTTGCGGGAGAGCGGAGCCTACTGCCCCAGGTGTTGCAGTAGGCTGAGGGCGTAGAAGCGGTTACGCCGATCATCGTAGCGGTCCACGTGAATCTGGAGTAGCTGACCCTCGCGCAGGGTGCTGAGCTGCTGATACTGCGATGACCAGTAGCGGGGCGCCGTACCAGGAGCCGCTTGCTCCATCACCGGCACTGCGTCGCCCTGCGCTTCGACGCGCGCGGCCAGAAGTTCCTGAGAAGATTGCTGGCCGGGGACTGTGAGGTTAATGGTTACCGTATTGGTCAACACCACCGAAAGCGTCTGACCGTCATGGTGCAGGGTGGCTTGAACCGTGGCCGGCCAGCGATAGCTGCAGTTTTCCGTGTTATCCATTACAAGCTGCTTCTGCTCAATTGGGGTCGCCTCGGGCACAGCCATGATTTGCCGGATGTCCTGTTCCGCAAAAAGATCACAGGCCCCAGGGCGGGGGCTATGGGCATTCGCAACCGGGGTAAGGATGAGAAACACGGAGCCCAACAGGATGCCGCTGCGTGCGGACCAAAGATAAGGAATGGAATTCATGCTAGCTAAGCGCCTTTGGGGGCTGGCCAGTATAGCGGGGTCCCGGAGGCGGGGCTCAAGGTCTTAGATTGCCGGCTTGTGAACTGATGTTCGTGACTGAAGCGGCTGCTGGCGTTAGGCTGCATCTAACGTTTGCGTTGGATTCATAGCCATGACCGCTGTCTTGTTTGTCTGCATGGGCAATATCTGCCGCTCGCCTTCGGCCGAGGGCTATTTTCGACACCATCTGAAGAGCAGTGATCAGGCTCCGACCGTCCGTGTGGATTCGGCCGGCACGCACAGCTATCACATCGGTAGCCCGCCAGACCGGCGCGCCATCAGCACCATGCGGTCACGTGGTATCGATATTTCGGGCCTGCGTGCACGCCAGGTGAGCGCGGATGACTTTCATCGCTTTGACTGGATTCTGGCCATGGATCGCAGCAACCTCGAAGCGCTGCGGACCCTGGATCCGGGTACCGGCGCGCAACTCGCGCTTATGCTGGATTTCGGCGCCAACGTTCACGGTCTCAGCGAGGTGCCTGATCCGTACTACGGTGGGCAGGATGGCTTCGAGTTGATGTGTGATCTGCTGGACGAAGCCACGGCCGATCTGTTGGCAAAACTCTAACGACAAGAGTCATTCCATGAGCGACAGCGAATCCGGGCACAGCGCGACGGGCACCGGCCCGGCCGCACCGCAACAGGGCGATAGCTTTAATGGTAAGGCGGCCGCGCGTAAGCTCAGTACCGGTCCGGGAGTCTATTTATACCGGGACGAGGCGGGCACGGTGCTCTACGTGGGCAAGGCAGCCAACTTGCGCAAGCGCGTGGCCAGCTACTTTGATGCGCGTCCCAAGGGCAGCCGTATCATGCGCATGGTGAGCCGGATCGCGCACATCGATACGGCGCTGACGCGCACTGAAAGCGAAGCGCTGCTGTTGGAAAACGAGTGGATCAAGGCCCATCGGCCACGCTACAACGTGCTTCTGCGTGACGACAAGAGCTACCCGTGGATTGTTATGACCACGGATCACACCTATCCCCGTATTGCCTTCCACCGCGGCCGACGCCAGAAGGACCGAACCTATCTGGGGCCCTATCCATCGGCCAGTTCCGTGCGCGAGAGCATCAACCTGATTCAGAAAACCTTCCGGGTTCGCAACTGTGAGGACACGGTCTACGCGCACCGCACGCGCCCTTGTCTGCAGTATCAGATCAAACGCTGCAGCGCGCCCTGCGTGGATCTGGTCAGTGCCGTGGATTATCAGGCCCAGGTCGATGACGCCCTGCTGTTTTTGCGCGGGCAAAGCCAGCAGGTGATAGGCCGTCTGATCGAGCGCATGGAGCGTGCCTCGGCAGATCTGCAGTTTGAGCAGGCGGCCATGTATCGAGATCAGATCAATACGCTGAAAAAAATGCAGTCCCAGCAGTTTGTGTCACACGGCACGGGTGATATTGATGTGCTGGCCATGGTGCGGGAACAGGATCAAACCTGCGTGCAGGTCATGACCTTTCGGGGTGGGCGCAACCTGGGTCAGCGCAGCTACTTTCCCGCCCATACGGCCGGGGTGGAAGATGAACAGGTGATGGCCGCCTTCCTGGGGCAGTTCTACCGCGAGCGCACACCGCCACCGGATCTGCTGCTATCGCATCGTTTGAGCCAGCAGGACCTCTACGCGGAGGCCTTTTCCGAGCGGGCCGGTCGCAAGGTGCGCCTGCAGGCGGCGCCGCGCGGGGAGCGCCGTCAGTGGCTGGAATTGACCCGCCGTAACGCTCAGGATGCGCTCCGACTTAACCTCGCTTCCGATGCCCGTATCTCGGCCCAGTTCGAGGCGCTCCGTGAGTTGCTGGATCTGGAAGAGGCGCCCAGCACGCTGGAATGCTTTGATATTTCCCACACGGCCGGTAATCAGACCGTGGGGTCCTGCGTGGTTTTTGATCAACAGGGTGCGGTGAAGTCGCTCTATCGCCGCTTTAATTTGCGCAATATCACCCCGGGCGATGATTATGCGGCCATGCGCCAGGTGCTGGAACGCCGCTATCGGCGCGTACAGGAAGAGCAGGGCGAGCTACCTGGCCTGTTGATCGTTGATGGGGGTAAGGGACAGGTAACGCAGGCCCGCGAGATCCTGGCTGAGCTGGGGCTCAGCGAGGTGCCCCTCATGGGGGTGGCCAAAGGCCCGAGTCGGCGAGCCGGCCATGAGGAGTGGATTCTTGAGCAGCCAGCGCGGAGTTTTATTCCCGGCCCGGAGTCACCCGCTTCCCATTTGATCCAGCAAATCCGCGATGAGGCCCATCGCTTTGCCATCACCGGTCACCGTGGGCAGCGGGCCAAGGCGGCAACCCAGTCGCCGCTGGAGGGCATCGCTGGCGTGGGGGCAGGGCGCCGCAAGGCCCTGCTCAGTCACTTTGGGGGCATTCGCGGCGTTCGTCAGGCAGGGGTCGAAGAATTGGCCAGCGTGCCGGGTGTCAGCAAGCAACTGGCTCAGAGAATTTTTGATGCGCTGCACTAGGAAGGCTGGCGGCGAGGCGTTACTGTTTGAGATAATCGCGCGCTAACCGGCAAGGACGATTTCATGCAGTTCAATACCGCTATCGTGTTAACCCTGCTGCGGATCGCGCTGATCCCGGTGTTGGTGCTGTTTTTCTACCTGCCCTACGGCTGGTCCAACATCGCCAGCGTGGTGGTGTTTGTGCTGGCTGCAGTGACCGATTGGGCGGACGGGTTCATTGCCCGCCGGTTTAATCAGATGAGCGACTTTGGCGCCTTTCTGGATCCGGTGGCAGACAAGCTTATGGTAGCCGTCGCCCTGGTGTTGCTGGTGCAAACCAATCCCACGCTGTACTTCGCGCTCGCCGCGGCCATTATTATCGGCCGGGAAATCACCATCTCAGCGCTGCGCGAGTGGATGGCGGAAATGGGCGAACGCGGCCGGGTGAAGGTGTCCAATATCGGCAAGCTGAAGACCATCTTTCAGATGGTTGCCATCAGTCTGCTGCTTTATCAGCAGGATCTACTGGGCTTACCCATCGCCTTTATCGGTGAGCTGCTGCTCTATCTGGCAGCCCTGCTGACCCTCTGGTCCATGTGGGTCTATCTCTCCTCCGCCTGGCCCATTATGGCCGGCCAGTCTGGCCCTCGCCGTGACGCCGCGCCCTCAGCGGCTCCGCTAGACAAGGATCCGGCGGAACATGAGTAAGCTGCCGCCGCGCCGGAAGACGCCTACCGTGCGCATCGGCGGCGTGAACGTCGGTTCAGACCATCCGGTTATGGTGCAATCCATGACCAATACGGACACGCAGGATGCCAAAGCTACCGCCAGGCAGATTGCCGAATTGGCCCGGGCCGGTTCAGAGGTCGTGCGTATCACGGTCAACACGGAAGAGGCCGCGCGCGCCGTGCCGGAAATTGCTGAGCGGCTGGCCATGATGAGCTGTGATGTGCCGCTGGTGGGGGACTTCCACTACAACGGACATACGCTGCTGCAGAAATATCCCGACTGCGCGCAGCTGCTCGCCAAGTACCGGATCAATCCCGGCAATGTGGGCTTTGGCAGAAAACGGGATGACCAGTTTGCCACCATCGTTGAGCAGGCTATCGAGTATGACAAGCCCGTTCGGATTGGGGTCAACTGGGGCAGTCTGGATCAAAAACTACTGGCCCGGCTGATGGATGAAAATGGCCGTCGAAAAGCGCCTTTGGCAGCTGACGCGGTAATGCGCGAGGCGCTGGTGGTATCCGCCTTGCAAAGTGCCGAGCAGGCGGAAAACATTGGACTGGGGCACGACCGCATCCTGCTTTCAGCGAAAGTCAGTGCTGTACAGGATCTGATTGCGGTTTATCGTGAATTGGCGTCCCGCTGTGATTACCCCTTGCACCTGGGGCTAACGGAAGCGGGCATGGGCAGTAAGGGTGTGGTTTCCTCCTCCGCGGCGCTGGCCGTTTTACTGCAGGAAGGTCTGGGCGACACCATCCGCATCTCGTTGACACCGGCGCCGGGGCAGCCGCGCACGGACGAGGTGGTGGTGGCACAGGAGCTGCTGCAAAGCATGGGTTTGCGTGCCTTCGCGCCCATGGTCACCGCCTGTCCGGGCTGTGGACGCACCACCAGCACCTTCTTTCAGGAACTGGCCAAGGACACGACGGATTTCGTGCGCGCGCGGATGCCTGAATGGAAGCTGCAATATCCCGGGGCGGAAAACCTCTCGCTGGCGGTCATGGGCTGTATCGTCAACGGCCCGGGTGAAAGCCGCCACGCGGATATCGGCATCTCGTTGCCCGGTACCGGTGAGGCGCCCACGGCGCCGGTCTTTGTGGACGGCAAAAAAGCCAAAACCCTGCGTGGTGACGGTCTGACCACGGAGTTTCTGGATCTGATCGAGGACTACGTGAAAACCCGCTACGCGCCGAAAGCAGCGGGGGACACATGAGCCGCTCATCGCCCAGCGAAGCGAGTCGCGCGGATCGGCACAGTTGCTACCAGTTGGCCGTGCAGGACGTGGTCACGGAAATCGATTTTATTGAAGAGACCTGGGGCAGTTTGCGTCAGCGCCCGCTTGAACTGCTGCGCGAAGACTTCTGCGGCACCGCCAATACCTCCTGCGAATGGATCCGACGCGGGGCAGCGCATCGGGCCATTGGCGTGGATCTTGATGAAGAGGTCCTGGCCTGGGGCAGGGCGCAGAACCTTTCCCAGCTGAGCGCTGCCCAGCGTGAGCGCATCAGCCTGTTGCAGCAGGACGTTGGCTTAGGAACCCCGGAAGCGCCCGACGTCGTATTGGCCATGAATTTTAGCTATTACCTGCTCATGGAACGGGCCAGCCTCGGTGCCTACTTTCGCAGCGTGTATGAGAACCTCATGCCCGATGGTATTTTCTTTCTGGACGCCTACGGGGGCTACGAGGCACCGATGGTTTTGGAAGAAAAACGCGCCTGCGATGGCTTTACCTACGTATGGGAACAGGCCGCTTTTAACCCCATCGATTCCCGTATGGAATGCCGCATCCATTTCGATTTCGCCGACGGCAGTCGTATGGAAGACGCATTTCGTTACCATTGGCGCCTGTGGACGCTGCCGGAGTTGCAGGAACTGCTGCGGGAAGCCGGCTTTCGACGGGTGACCGTTTACTGGGAAGGCACGGACGCGGAAACCGGTGAGGGAGATGGCGTTTACCGGCCCGCCACCGTAGGTGATGCGGACCCAGGCTGGGTTTGCTATCTGGTAGCTGAAAAGTAACTCAGGACGCCCTCAAGCCGGCGTTCTAGTCCGACTCCTCGCGCGCCAGTAGCCAGCGACCGCTCGCTTCCAGCGTGGCGTCACTGGCTTCATCTCCCGACCCTGCGGCGCTTTCCTGGATGCACGTGACGGTAAATTGTTCTGCGCTGCGAACCACCCACAGGGACCAGTGATTGGCACCATCCGGGGCCTGCTTAATCAGCACGGCCTGAGCGGATGTATCCGCGCCGCTAAGCCGGGCCGTCTGACCGGCCGACCAAGGCAGGGCGCTTGTGGTTTTCAACAGCACCGGTTGGCGTTTGAGTTTGCCCAGGTAGCGTGTGCGTGCCACTACCTCCTGGCCCGGATAGCAGCCTTTCTGGAAACTCAGTGCGCCCAGAGGTTCCAGCCCCAGCATCTGCGGCAAAAACTGTTCGCTGGTGGCAGGTTCCAGCCAGGCCAAACCGTTTTGCGTTTCCAGCGCGCGTACCTGTCCCGCTTCCAATGCGTCGCTTGCCACACCGTCATAGGCCAGGGGCAGGGGTCCCGTGTCACGGGCATGGGCGAATACGGGTTCGTCCGCAAGCAGTTCAATGGTGACTTGATCGCGGAACACGAACATGCGCAACCGCTGGAGCAGTGCTTCTGCCAGCGTGGCAGCACAGGTGACGCGGTACTCCGTGTCTAGCCTTTGTACATACAGCACGGCGATAACGCGGCCCTTGGGTTGGCACAGGGCGCCCAGGGTGGCGGCGCCGGGCGCGAGCCCGAGCACGTCAACGGTTAGTTGATTTTGCAGGAATTTACCCGCATCTCTGCCTTGAAAGGAGAGCGTGCTGAGATAGCTAAGACGGCTCATGACGGAATGTGGTTCCCGATTGCGTGTGTGCTCCCTATGGTTGGGGCTGATTCCGGTCCGTGCAAGCATTTTTACTCAGGAAGGCGGCGATGAATATCCGTCTTCCGTACCGAAAAAGCTGCCTCTGAGCCCATGGAATTTGTTGCCAAATGACCCCTAAAACAGTACCCTTGCAACTCGCTTTTCATGGCGAAGATTGGCAGGCTTCAACGAGGCCGTTATGGACGTCAAAGACACCGTAAACCCCGACGAGCAGCCCGCAGGCGGCGCGCCGGAAGATGCCCTGGATAAAAGCCAGGACGAACCCCGTGAAATCGGCGGACGAAAGGGCCCTGAGCCCACCCGCTTTGGCGACTGGGAAAAATCCGGGCGCTGTATCGATTTCTAATCCGTGAGAGGCGCGAGCCAGCCCACCCGGGCCCCTGAGCCAGCGTCTCCAGGTACCACGACATGAGTAGCAAACCGCATCAGCGTCCCATCAGCCCGTACATGCTTGGGCCCTACTATCGCTTTCAGATCACGTCATTGCTGTCCATCACCAGCCGGCTTACGGGGGTTTATCTGACCGTTGTTACCGCGCCCTTGGCCATCATCTGGCTGCTGGCGTTGGTATTTGCCCCTGACGTCTTCGTCGCCATGCAGGGCTTTCTCAGCGGCTGGGTCGGCAAGCTGCTGGCCTTCGGCACGGTCTTTAGCGTCGCTTACCACCTGGCCAACGGCGTTCGGCACCTGGCCTGGGATACGGGGCGATTCTTCAGCAAGCCGCAAATCCGTCAAACCGGCTACCTGATGCTGGTGGCGACCGCGCTTATCACCGTCTTGACCTACTGGGTGGCAGCATGAGCGGCACGATTGAACAATGGTGGATGCAGCGCCTTAGCTCCCTGGTACTGATACCGCTCAGCCTTTGGTTTTTGTGGGCCGGGGCATCGCTGGCCGGTGCGGACCACGCCGCAGCGCTGGCGTTCATGCAACATCCGCTCAACGCTCTGGCCGCCGTGCTTATGACCACGATAGGTCTCTACCACGCGCAAGCCGGGATTCTGACGATTGTTGAGGATTACGTTCCTGGCAATGCCTTGCCAAAGTTTTTGATGTTAATTACCCGCCTGGGCTGTGGCCTGGGGATGCTTGCTGTTCTTGGCCTGGCGGCCAAGCTGCTATTCGGAGCCTAGCGCATGAGCCAAGCCTATCCTTTTATCGAACATGAGTACGACGTGGTCGTGGTCGGCGCCGGTGGTGCTGGTTTGCGCGCCACCATGGGCATGGCCGCCACGGGCCTGTCCACGGCAGCGATTTCCAAGCTGTTCCCAACGCGCAGTCACACGGTGGCGGCGCAGGGCGGTATGTCAGCCGCTCTGGGTAATATGGGCGAGGACGACTGGCGCTGGCATATGTACGACACCATCAAAGGTTCGGACTGGCTGGGTGATCAGGACGCGATCGAATACATGTGCCGTGAGGCCATTCCTTCCGTCATCGAACTGGAACACTACGGTGTGCCGTTCTCACGCACCGATGAAGGCAAAATTTACCAGCGTCCCTTCGGCGGCATGACCACCCATTTTGGCGAAGGCACGGCCCAGCGCACCTGCGCGGCCGCTGACCGAACGGGGCATGCGATTTTGCATACGCTCTATCAGCAATCGCTCAAACACAACGCCAAATTCTTTATCGAATACTTTGCCGTCGACCTGTTGATGGACGAGGAAGGTGCCTGCCGCGGCGTGCTCGCCTGGGACCTCTCGGACGGCACGCTGCATGTGTTCCGTTCCCACGCGGTCATCCTGGCTACCGGTGGCTTTGGACGCTGCTATTTCTCCGCCACCTCGGCGCATACCTGCACAGGTGATGGCAACGGCATGGCGTTCCGTGCAGGCTTGCCCAACCAGGACATGGAATTTGTGCAGTTTCATCCCACCGGCGTCTACGGAGCGGGTGTGCTGATTACCGAGGGTGTGCGTGGGGAAGGTGGATTCCTCACCAACAGCGAAGGCGAGCGTTTTATGGAACGCTATGCACCGAACGCCAAGGACCTGGCCTCTCGTGACGTGGTTAGCCGGTCCATGACCGTGGAGATTCGTGAGGGTAGGGGGGTGGGTCCCAAAGGCGACCATATCCATCTGAATCTGCAGCATCTGGGCTCCGAGGTGATTGAGGAGCGGCTGCCCGGTATTGCCGAAACGGCCAAAATTTTTGCCGGCGCTGACGTCACCAAGGACCCCATTCCCGTGCTGCCAACCGTGCACTACAACATGGGCGGTATTCCGACCAACTATCACGGTGAGGTGGTGACCGTAAAGGATGGCAATCCGGACCATGTGGTACCGGGCCTGTTCTCCATCGGTGAGGCGGCCTGCGTTTCCGTACATGGCGCGAACCGCCTGGGCTCAAATTCACTGCTGGACTTGATCGTCTTTGGCCGTGCCGTTGCCCAGCGTTGCGCCAAGGTGATCAAGCCGAACACCCCACATCCGCCAATTCCAAAAGCGTCGCTGGAGCAGGCCCTGAGCGGTTTTGACAAGCTTCGCTATGCCAAAGGTGATAACAGCACCGCCAGCATTCGCGCCAATATGCAGGCCGTGATGCAGTCCAATGCGGCCGTGTTCCGTACCAGTGAAACGCTGGCCGAGGGGGTGACATTGATGAACGACGTGGCGGCGTCCTTTGAGCATGTTGGCATCAAGGATCGCTCCCTGGTGTGGAACTCGGATCTGGCGGAAACGCTGGAGTTGCGTAATCTCCTGAGCTGCGCCATGGCCACCATGGTGGCGGCGGATCACCGCAAGGAAAGCCGCGGCGCGCATGCCCACGAGGACTTCCCGGACCGGGATGATGAGAACTGGATGCAACATTCACTCCAGTGGGTGGACGAGCAGGGTAAGGTCGAGCTTGGTTACCGGCCTGTTCACATGTACACGCTCACGGACGATGTGGAAGTGGTGCCGCCCAAGGCCCGCGTATACTGATCTTCAGAGGTCACTGTCATGCTACAACTTCGCTTACCTAAAGAATCCCGCCTTAAAAAAGGCAATGATTTTCCCAGTACCAACGGGGCGACCAACGTCAAGACGTTTCGCGTCTACCGCTGGGATCCGGATACCGGTGGCAACCCGCGTATCGATAGCTATGAGGTCGATCTGGATGACTGTGGACCCATGGTGCTGGATGCGATCAACAAGATTAAAAATGAGATCGATCCGACCTTAACCTACCGTCGTTCCTGTCGCGAGGGCATCTGTGGTTCCTGTGCCATGAACATCGATGGCGTCAACGGTCTTGCCTGTACAACCGCCATCGCCGATCTGGACAACGACGTCACCATTTATCCGCTGCCGCACATGCCGGTGGTAAAAGACCTGGTGCCGGACATGAGTGGCTTTTATGCCCAGTACGCTAGCATCAAACCCTGGTTGCGGGCCCGGAGCGAGGCACCGGAGGGTCGCGAACGTCTGCAATCTCATGATGAGCGTGAACAGCTCGACGGTCTTTACGAATGCATTCTTTGCGCTTGTTGTTCCACCTCCTGTCCCAGCTACTGGTGGAACGGTGACCGCTATCTGGGGCCCGCGATTCTGCTTCAGGCTTACCGCTGGCTGGCGGACACGCGTGATGAGGATACCGATGAACGGCTGGACTTCCTGGATGATGCGTTCCGCTTGTTCCGCTGCCATACGATTCTCAACTGCACCCAGGCTTGCCCCAAAGGCTTGAACCCAGGGCGCGCCATTGCCGAAACCAAAAAGCTGTTGCTAGAGCGTAAGCGCAAGGCAGCCTGAAGCACGTGGGGCAGGGCGCGGAGCGGGTAAAACGCTTGCGGTGGCTGTGCCGGCGCGGCATGCGTGAATTGGAATTAATGCTGGAAGCATTTCTCCGACGTGAAGAAGGGGCCCTTAGCGACGGACAGTGGCCAGACTTTGAAGCACTCTTAAGCTGTGAAGACGATCGGCTCTGGGACTGGTTTCAAGGCGCATGCGACAGCGAATCCAAGCAGTTTCAAGGGCTTATCGACCGTATTCGAGAACGAGAATGAACAGCCCCTGCGGCTGAAAACAGGGCTTACGGGCGCTCAAAAACGCGGTCTGGAAGGCCTGCTTCTCACCCTCGCCTGCGGCGCGCTGTTTTACTCCACCGTGTCTTTGTCTGGACAGGCTCTGGGCCTGCTCCTGCTCGTTTTCCTCCATTTGAGACGCTGGAACAGCCTGTTATGGAGTCCCAGGGGCAAGGTGCTGATTTGCGCCTCCGGGCAAGTGCTCTGGCAAAACCATGACCAACAGCTTCAACCGGCGCGGCTGGTGGGCGCGTTTTCCAGTGGGTTTTTTACTGTTCTGCGGCTGCGGTGCTCGCAGGGGTTTGAGCAGGTAAGCGTTGTGCGTTCTAACCAGCCACGGGCTGCGTACCGCCGACTGCTGGTGATAATTCATCATGGGCGTTTCGAGCGTGGGTGATAGCGCTCGATAAGGCTGATGGTGGCCCTAGGCCCGCCCACTGCATAACCCTGGCGTTGAGACGCGTTAAAGACAAACAGGGCGGTTGGTCGTGGTCTTTAAGGCTATCAGCAGCATGTGCGGCCCTTATTCACGGGTGCGTATAATGTATATTATGTAAAATGTTGGAAGCGACAAAATTCACGAGAACATCACGAGAAGTTATTAGATTTGCGCATTCGGTTTAGCCT
>JAOZKI010000037.1 GCA_029935455.1 Lysobacterales bacterium
CGACTCAATCGCCACCGCTAGCACTGATCCGCCCTGCGTCTGCAGAGTGACGGTACCGGTTACGGCGCTTTGCGAGGCCTTCAAAAAGGCCTCCAGGTCCCATTTATGTGGCTCATAGAAAAAGCCCGTGTAAACGAGCTCCGCCCAGCGCTGGGCAATCACATGCCGAAACTGGTTCTGCAAGCGCGTATTCACGGTATCTTCCACCGCCTGATGCGCACACATCAGGGCATCGATGCCGGGGCACTCGAACACGATATGACCCTTGAGCCCGATGCTCACATCGCCGGTATAGATGTGGCGCCCCACGCCATATTGCCCAAAGGCCATATTCAGCCGGCGCAGCATTTCCGGCCCCGCCAGTGCCTCGCCATTCATATGCGTGGCCACTCCCTGCTGGAAGGTCAGCTGCACTTCCAGCAGCGCCTCGGGCCATTCCGCCCGTGGCCGCACCAGGGACCAGGTATCCGCACCCGGTGTTTCAAAGCGGTCTACCTCGCTGCCGGAAATGGTCACGCCGAGCAGGTTTTCGTTGATGGAGTAGAGACCCGATTTCTCCGGCACTTCTACGCCGGCGCGCTGCAGATAGTCGACCTCCCAGGCGCGCACGTCCGAGGTTTTCTTCTGCAGGTCGCGGATCGGCGCATGAATGGTGTAGTCCCCGGTGCTGCGCACCGTCTGATCAAAACGCAGCTGGTCGTTGCCCATGCCCGTACAACCGTGGGCAAAGTGCTTCGTGCCCAGCTCATCAGCCAGCTGCAGGCAGCGCTTCACGATCAGGTAGCGGTCCGAACACAGCAACGGGTATTCGCCGAGCATGCGCGCATGGCTCCAGATCAGGGGCGTCACAAATTCGTCCCAAATAGCCTGACTCACATCAACCACATGATGCTGTTCGGCACCCAGGCCCACGGCCCGCTGCTCAATCCAGGCCAGTTCCTCCGCACTGATACCACCGGTATCCACAAAGACCGTGTGCACTTCAAAGCCCTGCTCTTTCAGGGCCAGCACGCAATAACTGGTATCAAGGCCGCCGGAGAAGGCCAGAATGACTTTTTCGCTCATAGTATTTTCATCCATCGAGGAGCGCCTAGAGGCTGGCTCCTAACAAGGTCATCATCAGGGCTTTCTGAACATGCAGGCGGTTCTCCGCCTCATCCAGGGCCACGCAGTAATCAGCATCCATCACGGCATCGCTGGCCTTGATGTTGCGGCGCAAGGGCAGACAATGGCTGAACAGGGCCTGGTTGGTGAGCCCCATTTTGGGCTCATCCACCATAAAGTGGCGGTAGTGCTGGCGCAGATTCCATTCCTCGTCCGGACGGCCATAGAAGGGCAAGGCGCCCCAGCTCTTCGCATACACCACATCGGCGCCGCTGTAGGCCTGTTCAATATCATGGCTGACCTGCAGGGAGCCGCCGGACGCTGCGGCATTGGCCTCGCCCGCAGCCATAAACTGCGGGTCCAGCAAGTAGGCCTCTTCCGGACACAAGAGGGTGACATCCATGCCAAAGCGGGTGGCAATCAACAATGCGGAATTGGCCACCGCCGTATTCAGCGGCTTCGGATGCCAGGTCCAGGTCAGCACCAGTTTCTTGTTGGCCACACTGCCCAAACGTTCCTGCAACGTCTGCATAAGGGCCAGCTCCTGACAGGGATGCACGATCGTCTCCATATTGATCACCGGCACGCTGGCATGCTGCGCCAGGGCCTTGATCACGTAGTCCGTCCGATCCAGGTCCCAGTCCTGAAATTTGGGAAACGCACGGATACCAATCAGATCTACATAGCGCGATAGAACGCCCGCCACCTCGGCGATATGCTCTTCCGCCTCACCGTCCATGACCACGCCCGGGTTGAACTCCACGCCCCAGGCATCTTTGCCCGGCTCAAGCACGATGGCGATACCACCCAGCTGCTGCATACCCAGTTGGAAGGAGGTGCGTGTGCGCATGGACGGATTGAGAAACAGCAGCGCGACGGATTTACCCGCCAAGGTCTCATTCATGGGGCTGGCCTTGAGTTGATTGGCCAAATCCAACAGGTTCTGCAGTTCTGGCTGCGTCCAGTCCTGGGTGGATAAAAAATGTTTCACGGTCGGTTCCTGTCTATGCCTGAAGCTACTTTTCTTGGGCGCCTGCACAAGCCACAAAAAAACCCAGCAAAGGCTGGGTCTCGTCAATCGTCAGTTTTCGAAAAAACTACAGGTCAAACAAGCCAGCCAGCGCAGGGTCGCGTCGGCGTCGGCGTCGGATTGGGCTGTTGCTCTTCGTCATGGACTCGAATGTAGGCAATCGCGGCGCACTTTGCAAGCCGCGATGTACCTCAGGCATCAGGCCGTGCTTGGCGCGTCCGAAGATTTTGGCGCTTCCGTCTCATGGCGGCGCATTAGCCAGCGCACCAGCGCGGGTAGCAGGACAATGGCGCCGACCATATTCGCGAGGAAAATAAAGCTCAGCAGAATGCCCATATCACGCTGGAACTGGAGGTCGGAGAAAATCCAGGTGCCCACGCCGGCAGCCAGCGTGAACCCGGTAAAGATCACCGCGCGCCCGGTCAGACGCAGGGTCTGGTAGTAGGCCTCCTGCAGGTCGTAACCTTCCTCCAGCAGCAAGTACAAGCGGTTAAAGATGTAAATACCGTAATCCACACCAATACCGACGCCCAGCGCCACTACCGGCAGCGTATTCACCTTCAGGCCGATGCCGTACATGGCCATGAGCGCCTCGGTCAGGATGGCCACCAGCACCAGCGGCAACACAATGCACATGGTGCCGCTGAGGGTCCGGTAGGTAATCATGACCAGCACGATGATGCTGCCAAAGACCAGCGCCAGCATGGGGCGCTCCGCGGCGGCCACATCTTCGTTGGTGGCAGCCATCACCCCCACGTTGCCGGTAGCGAGGCGGAATTTCAGCGTGTCCTCATCTTCCGCGAGGGTCGTTCCCTCCGCTTCGACCTGCTCCAGGTAGGCACTGCCTGACACGAATTCCGTACCCGGCAGATTCAGTTCCGCACGCAATTCTTTCACCCGATCGACCACCCGGGTAATGGTCTCAGCGCGATGATCTTCCGTGAAGATCATGATCGGCATGGCGCTGCAATCGGCGTTCAACAGCCCCGTATCGGTCTCAATACCCCCGACGGCCTGGCGCATCACATAGCGATCGCTGGGCAATACGCGCCAGCGCACATTGCCTTCGTTCCAACCGGAGTTCACGGTTTTGGCCACCTTCGAGAGCGTGACCACTTTCTGTACGCCCTCCACGTTTTCGATGTTCCAGGCGAAGCGATCAATGCGCTCCATCACATCGTAAATTTCCGTGCAGGCATTGGGCAGGGTCTCCGCCACGACGGTAATCACATCGGAGCCCAGCGCAAAGCGTTCCGCAATAAAGTTCGCATCCTGGTTATAGCGGGCCTCCGGACGCAGTTCCGGCACGCCAGGCTCTGAATCGCCAATCTTCATATCCTGGGCAATCCAGAAGCCAACGATAAACAGCAGCACACCAGCGACAATCGCCTGCAGCGCCCGTTTTGGTTCCGTAAAGCGCGCCGTTGCCTGCCAGAAACGCGAGGGTTTTTGCGCCTTTTCCAACAAACGCTGGCGATAGGCCTGGGGGTTACGCAACTGCACCCAGCTAAGCAGTACCGGCAGAAGAATCAGGTTGGTGAAGATAATGACCGCCACACCCACGCTGGCCGTAATCGCCAGCTCCTGAATGATGCGGATCTGGATAAACAGAATGGTCAGGAAGCCCACCGTATCGGAGACCAGGGCGATCACGCCAGGTGCCAACAGCTTCTTGATGGTTTCGCGCGAGCCGTGCATGGGTGAACGGCGCGGTATCTGTGTGGCATCCGTGACACCCGCCTGCACCCATTGATCGGGCGTGCGCCCACCGAATTCCTTTTCCACCACCCAGGCGCTGATCTTCTGCACACTGTGACTAACCCCAATGGCAAATATCAGGAAGGGCGTCAGGATGTTCATGGGGTCGAGGCTGTAACCCAGCAGGCTCAGCGTACCCATCTGCCAGATCACCGCCGCCAGCGAGCACAGCAGAGGCAGCAGGGTAAGCCACACGGAATGGGTGTACAGGTACAGCAGGATCGCAGTGACGATAAAGGCCACGCCGAAGAACCAGATCACGCCTTTCGCGCCGTCGGAAATATCGCCAACAATTTTGGCAAATCCGATGATATGAACGGTAAAGTCCTCACCCTCATACTGGGTGCGAATCGCCTCCAGCTGCGCTGCTACAGCCCGGTAATCGAGCTTTTCGCCGGTGGTCGGATTCTCCTCCAGCAAATTGGCCCAGACCATGGCACCAGAAAAGTCCGAAGCGACCAGGCGGCCGACTTCACCGGATTTGACGATATTGGCACGGACCGTCTCGAACGCCTCTGGAGAGGGTGCAAAATCGGAGGGGATGACATTACCACCCGCAAAGCCATCCTCCACAATCTCCACGAAGCGCACATTGGGTGTAAAGATAGAGCGGACGCTGGCGCGATCGACGCCGGGAATGAAAAACACCTGGTTGGTGATGTCCTCAAAGGCCGTGAAAAACTCCGGCGTAAACATCTGCCCATCGCGGGCCATGAGCGAGACCAGTACCCGATTGGCACCGCCGAAATCCTGCTCATACTCCTCAAAGGTGATCATGTACTCATGCTTGAGCGGCAACTGCTTCTTAAAGCCGGTCTCAATCTGCAGCTGCAGCATGGACCAGAGCATGAAACCGGTAATGGCTAGAAACAGACCAACCACCGCGTAGCGCGAGCCGATCAGGAAGGTCGCGATCTTATGTAATCGGGTTTGTGAACCAGCTTCCATTAGCGCGCTCCCTCACGAGGTGGATAGCGATAGGTGCCGCCCTCCCCTACCAGTAACCATTCGCCCTCCCGCAGGGGCAGTACAGCCGCGAAATCCACGCCGCTGGGGTGCAGGGTCGCCACGAACTGTCCGTCGGACCGCCGTTCCAGCAACTGGCCGCTGTTACCCACCAGCATGACGCTGCCATTTTGCATGGCGCCCCCCGCGAGACTCGCTTCCGTGGGGGAATCGAGTTGCAACCAGCTAGCGCCCGCATCACAGCTTTCCTGCACATTACCGCGCAGCCCGTAAGCCAGCACACAATCTCCATTGCTCACGGCGCTGAACATGGAGCCGAGATAAGGCAGCTCGACCACCTCCCAGCTCTCGCCCTGATCGCTGCTGATGTAGCTGTAGCCAGCCTCACCGGCAATGATCAGTTGTCCCTGACCGAGATCAACCAGACCGTTCAAATGCCATTCTTCATCGCTGATGTAATGTTCTTCCCAGGTCTGACCACCGTCACGGGTGCGCAGCATGAGCGCATAGGCGCCCATGGCAAAGCCGTTGTTCTCGTCAAAGAAGTGGATGTCGAGAACCGGCTGTTGGCGTTCGGGATCAAAAAACTGGCGCGTCCAGTTTTCGCCGCCGTCCTCACTGGCGATAATGACGCTGTCGTGCCCGGCTGCCCAAAGCTTGTCGCCCACCGCAGTCACAGAGGTCAGCGTTGATCGGGTTGGCACCTGTTCGGCCTGATGCCACTGTTCCGCATCCTCGGACAGAACCACATGGCCACGCTCACCAACCGCAACAAAACGTCCGTTTGCGGTCTGCAGCACATCCAGGAGTAGTGATTCAGCCGCCAGCGGTTGCTGTTCGGCATGCAGCGAAACAGCCTCTTGAGCTGTTGCAGTTACGGCTCCAGCCATGCACAGGCTGGCCGCGAAAAGTCCGATATTTCTTGTTATTTGGCCCACGTCGACGATCACACCCCCAATAGAAAAAAGGCCGACCTCGAAGGGTCGGCCTCTGATCTTACCTTATCGGCGACCGCGTGTGCGCAGTGCCTGAGGTGTGTATTGCGAGGGTGACATTTCCTGATTAAAGGTTTGCGCCGGATCCTGGTTGTCGAAACCCTGGGCCACGTAGCGACCCGACTGCAGGTCATAGTGGGCTTCCAGCGTCGTCCAGTAGGTCGGCATGTCATAGAAGTTAATGCCGTGCCCCTCAGAAAAACGCCACAGCTGATCGCGATTGTCATAGTGATCAATCAGCACGATTTGATAGCTGTCTTCGTCCAGATAGAAAGTGCGCCGCGAGTTGATATGACGCATGCCTTCCTTGAGGGTTGCATCGACCACCCACACCCGATGCAACTCATAGCGCATGTACTCCGGGTTCAGGTGACCAGGACGAACCAGATCGTCCGGCGTCACATCGGCCTGGTGTGCCTTATAGGTGTTGTAAGGCACGAACATCTCCTTCTTGCCGACGACTTTCCAGTCGAAACGGTCCATGGCGCCGTTGAACATGTCCGTCATGTCATTGGTGCGGAGACCATCGGAAGCGGTACCGGGGTTGTCATAGGCAACGTTCGGCGCCCGGCGAACCCGACGCTGACCCGGGTTATAAATCCAGGCCTGGCGCTGCTGTGCGGTCTGATCCAGCGTTTCATGAACCAGCAGGATGCTGCCGGCCAAACGTGCTGGTGACTCTACTTCCTGGAAGAAGTACAGCAGGATGTTGTCGATTTCCTCAATGGTCACGCCTTCCTTGTAGTACAGACCCAGCAGCTCTTCGCGAATGCGTACAAAGCTGTAATCACCATTGGCGGTCGGCGCCACCTGATTGTTATAGCGGATACCGCCGGTGCCCTTGGGCTTGAGCTTGTGGTTCCACATCAGCTCATAGGCGTTCTCGGGAAACGGGAAAGGGAAACCCTCGGCCGCATCCACCACGCCTTCACCGTTGTCGGTCAGGCTCGCGGTCTTGCCATTTTCAATGGTCATATCCAGCGAACGCTGGGGGAACGACGCGGAACGGCGCGTGGGATACACGTCCATGTAATAGCTTTCCGGATAGCGCTCGAACATGGCTTTCTGACCCACACCCAACTGGTCCGCATAGTCCATGTAGTTGCTGGCATCGATACGGAACAGGGGCTTGTCTTCCGGGAACGGGTCAACGTGATGGGTGCCCGGCACGTAATCGGCGGGCGGCTCGGTGATACCGCCGGTCCAGGCGGGAATCGTACCCTCCGCGTTACCCGCACGGGTAGAACCCATGGGCGTCAGGTCGTCGGAAAGACGCGCAATTTCATCCGGCTTGGCACCGGCATGCGCCTGGCTGATACCGAGAGCAAGGCCCACCAGGGCGGACAGTGCAATGCGATTGATCTTCTGCATAGTAATTAACTCCCGAAATCAGAATGAGTAGCGTACGCTGGCGCCGTAGAAGTCACGCGAGCGCAGCAAGTTATAGCGGCCACCACCGGAGTAATCGGTGTAGCTCACATCCACCAGCCACCGGTTCAAGAGGCTGAAAGACACGCCGGCCGTCAACTGCTTGCGACCATCGACAAAGGAACCACCGGGCCCCGGTGTGGTGCCGTCTACGTCATGCGACCAGGCCAGGCGCGGGCTAACCGTCCAGGCACCAATGGCATTGTTGTAGTCAGCACGAGCGGCCATGCGGTAGCCCCAGGAGAAATCGTCGGCAAAACCGCCCGTCTCCGTGACCGGGTTATTGAAGTCACCGCTGGTGACGTCCGCCCCGCCGCCCGTATCCGTGCCCGGGCCGTTGAAGCGCAGCACGTCTTTCGAGGGCAGGTCCGGCACCGTGTGCATACCCACCTCCGTCACGAAAGCGATCTGGTTGGCACGGAGGAAATTGCTGGGCCCGAACAGCTTGGTCAGCGTTGCCTGTGCCTGGTAGGTGTCATACAGCCCAAAGCCGGAGATTTCTGCACCCGGCGCAAAATCGCCGAGCTGGCTCTTGTAGCGATTGACCGGTGCCGGAATCAGAGGATTGAGCGGCGTAAGGGCAGCAAACAGCACCTCCACGTCATCAATCTGCAGCGGCGAATCCGGGCGGTAGCTGATTTCACCACCCAGGGACCAGGTACCGATAGTGGTGTTAAAGCTCACGCCGAACAGATCCAGATCTTCCGGATACTCGGTGAAGTAGCTCGCGCTGGTGAAGGGGGGTGGCACTTCCAGCAAGGAGAAACCACTAATGAGCGGCAGGCGGCTGTGGTAGCGCAGGTAGTAGAAACCAAACTCCGTGGAGTTGAGGTTTTCTGCAAAGTAGCGCAGCGCCACACCGTACTGCCCGTCATCCTTGGCATTGCGCGTCGCGCTGCGTGGCACCGCGAGGGCACAACCAGTGGCCACCAAATCCGGCGGCAGGCCGGTATCAGACAGACCCAGATTGCCTTCCAAGCAAACGGGCCCATAGAGATCCGGGTTAATCACCGGCTGCGGATAGGTACCGAAGCCCAGCATGGCATAGCTGCCACCCGGCGTCGCGATATCACTGGACGAATAATAGGTGCCAGCAGGATCAGGAATGATCGGCTCCCACTCAAACATATACAGCGCTTCCAGGGACAGGGAATCGGTCAGTTCCACACTCCCCCAGAGCATGTTGACGCCTTCAAAGGCCTCTTTCAGCTCCGAGCCGGCCAGGCGCAACTTGGACACATCCACCGGGTTGATCACGTTCAGACCCCCCTGGATAAAGGTCGACTCACCCCAGCTCACGACCTGCTGGCCCAGACGCCAGCTGAAAAAGCGCTGATCTTCGCCAAAGGTATGGTCACCGAAGATGTAGGCATCGAGCAGGCGTACATCACTGCCCACGCGCTCATCCGCGACCTCTGAGATAAAGCTTTGGTCGGAATTATGGAAGTCATAAAACCCGGACGCTCGAATAAAGGCACCGTAGTTGCGCCAACGGATATCCGCTTCGGCGGTAATCTTGGCGACGTTGGTGATCAAATCGCCCTTGTCCGGATAGTTCAGATTGGGGTCATCGTCATTACCGGACCAACGACCTGGCACAGCCAGTTGCTGCTCATAAGGCAATGCGAAGGTGAGCGGGTTGTTTACCGATTTACCCACTTCCTCTGCGGTTCGATCCTTGGCACGCCAGCTGGCGCCATAGCTCAGGGTGGTGTCAAAAGTGCCGTATACCTCACCGCTCTCGCTGGAAAAGTCGATGGCCAGCGCGGGCCCACTGGCCAGCGCCATAGCGACTGCAGAGGACAGCAGCGTATTTTTGGTGCGTTTGTGCATTGTCATGTTGTTATCTCTCCGCATCAGTCAAGCAGTTCGCCGTCGCGAGCGATCGGCAGAGGCTGGTCGAATCCAGGAATTACCACAGGCGCCGGAGCGGCCGGATGGCCACTGGCAGCAGCCCCGGTCACGGGCGACTCAAGACGATCTACTGGCGTGCCTTTCCACGGCACCTTGATGCCAACAGGCACCCGGGGCTGCGTTTGCTCGGGTACCATCACGGGCACCATGGTGGTCGGGTCCTGCACCTCAATGAAGGTGCCCTCAGAGGCGAGGAAGGTCGACATTTGCAGCTGCATTTCCAGCGTCGCTGCCAGGGATCCGCTAGGATCCTGCAGCGAGCCATGCGTGGCCGGCGGCACAAACCGTGACGCTGACCGCAGGCCCTCAGGATTGACCTGCGTGCTGTCAAAGGCTGCCAGCCCGCCCACTCGAATCAGGGGTTCGGTACCGGACAGCGGCACACCCGGCACAAAGTTCGGCAGTACCTGGTCACCAATCACCTCATGCAACAGCACCGGCTTGGCGCCGACTGTGGTCCGGATCCAGTTAACGGGGTCAGCCGAGTCAGCAACGCTCTGACCTACGGTCAAATACAACTCGAACAGCGGGTCACCCGGGAAGATTCCTGCCAGCGCAAGACCGCCGCGGATGGTCGGCCCAAAGGCCGGGGAAGCCTCACCAGCACGCACCAGGCCGCCGGCGGGGACACTCAGGAAGGTCTTGTTGACCAACGGCTCAATGGCAGAGAAAACGGTGCCATTAATGCCACCCCAGCTGATACCGCCGTAGCCCACATCAAAAGGACGCAGATCGCCAATACCGTCCTGGTCAAGATCGAAATTGCCCAGTGAGTTGGCCAGCGTGCTCAGATCAATCACGCCCTGTCGGACGTTATCCCTTGAGGTGCGAAACTCCTGAAAGTTCAGCGCATAGGACCCGGAAGGATCGGGAATGCCGTCCTGGTTGACGTCCAGATCAAAAGTACGCTCATTCACACCGGGAATCGCACCGAGGTAGAACGGGTTATCGGGTCCCACTCCATGCAGGGGGAAATCGATGGCCACCGTCGCGAACCCGGCCGCGGCATAGGCATCGGCCACACCCAGCGAGTTGGTGCGGTTACCACCCAGACCGTGACCGAAAATAATGACGGGCCAGCCACCGGCCGGACGCTCCACGCCACTGGGCACACTCACGAGCACCGGTACAGTCTGCATGCCGGTGAGCACGGGAATGGGGTTGAACTGGGTGATATTGGTTGAGGTCGGATCCAGACCCAGTGCATCGAAAGGCGGCAAATAAGCCCCCGGCGCAGCGGTCCAGAAGTCCGTAAGCGGTGCTACCGGGTTTTCCTCGGAAGGAATGCCCAGGTAGTACGGCAGGGTGATGGTGCCAACGGCAAAATCGGCCAGACCGGCAAGACCCAGCGCGGCCGTGTTACCCGAGATGGGCTGCATGACCACCGGTGCCGGCTGCACCAGCGAGCGTGCCACCTGCAGCACCGGCTGCACGGATTGCGTCTGCACCGTAAAGGACAGCACCACGTCATCGGGATTGATGCCCTGGGTAGCGGCCGCCCCTTCCATGGTGGCCGTTAGCTGGCGCAGACCTTCAGCTGCCTGCGCCGATGCGTCATTTAGCAGCGGGTAGGTTGACCGGCCCTGCTCATCGACCCACGGCACGTCGGCCTGAGAGAGGTAGTAAAACTGATCTGGCGTCGCGTTGTTACCCGCCATGTCGGTGATGTCGTTCGTTAGCACCGCCATGTAGTTGGTGTATTCCGCCAAAGGCTGCAGCGGAATGATCGCCACCACGCTGCCTACCGCTGCCGCGGTGTACTCCAGACCCGGCGTCAGCTCACGCTGAATCGAGGCCACCGTAGCGGGGTTGCCGTTCAGGGAGTTGACCTGAAATACCCGTACGGACTGTCCGGGAATCACCGACGCGGGATCCACCATGCCGGGACCGTCATCATTGTCCAGGAAGTTGACAGTCCACCGCTCGGTGGTACTAAAACCATCCAAGGCATTAATTTGATCAACCAGCGCAGCGGCGGTGCCCTCGAGGCCCGTGGTCGGCGCGTTTAGGGTGAGATCCGTGGTGCCCAGAAAGAAGAGGTTGCTGGGTACCGGCACGCCTTCCAGGCCTGCGGTGGGATCATAGGCAGGACGAATCACACCGGTGACAATACTGCCATCCTTGTTTCGTGCAGCCTGGGTATGACCAGTTTGGGGCCATGCGAGCGCTGTCGCCATAAGCGGAAGCAGCAAGGGCAGGAAGCTTTTCAGTTTCATTATGGGCGTTTCCCGTGGTTTTCAGTCTGGGGGCGTCCCACAGGCGAAGCAGCCCAAAAACGGGCTGTTCATGCCGGCCTGGGGACACGGCTTTCGTATAATAGGGACCTTGCTTTAGTTATTGCAAGCCAGCGACAATCCTGACTGGCTTTATGATGCGCTTCGAAAAACAACGAATTAAACGCTGATTTTTCCCGCACCTGGCCCCACTACTTCAACGCCACTATACGCCAAGGTATGGTCTCTTGCCCAGCGAAAACCCGTCACCCATAGGTTCTACTCTTAAGACCACACTGCTGATTGCCGGCCCACTGGCGGCGCTTGCCCTGTGGTTCATACTTGGCGCCCGCGGCTGGGAAAACGCGGCGGCCCTGACCGCTGCGGTCACCCTGCTGTGCGCCCTGTGGTGGATATTTGAGCCCGTCCCCATCCCCTTCACGTCGCTACTGCCGCTGGCGCTGTTCCCGCTATTTGGCGTGTTGACCACACAGCAGGTGGGACAAGCTTATGGCAGCCCATTGATCCTGCTGCTGCTGGGGGGCTTCCTGATCTCCGAAGCCATGGCTGACTCCGGCGCGCACAAACGGCTGGCCTTGTATATGGTGAATCTGTTTGGCGGCGCCAGCGCCCGCAGTCTGGTCATGGGCTTTATGGTGGCCTCAGCACTGCTCAGTATGTGGATCTCGAACACGGCCACCACGCTGATGCTGCTGCCGGTCGCTCTGGCGGTGCTGGCCCATGCGCAGCGACGGCTGGCGATACCCCTGCTGCTGGGTATTGCCTATGCCGCCAGCATTGGCGGCATCGGCACGCCCATTGGAACCCCCCCCAACCTCGTGTTCATGCAAGTCTATGCAGACCGCTTTGGTGCGCCACCCACCTTCCCCGAGTGGATGAGTTTCGGTTTGCCCGTCGTGGTCATCCTCGTACCCATTGCCGCTCTGTGGCTGACGCGTGGCGTACGCCTGGAGCAAGCCGTGGTATTGCCAACGGTGGGCAGATGGCAGCCCGTTGAACGGCGCGTGCTGCTGGTCTTCGCGCTGACCGCCAGCGCCTGGATCACCCGCAAGGCGCCCTTTGGCGGCTGGAGCGAGTGGTTACAACTGCCGAATGCGAACGATGCGTCTGTGGCTCTGTTGGCCGCGGTCTTGATGGCGGTATTACCGGCCGGCAACGGACAGCGACTGCTGCGCTGGGAGGCCGCGCGCAAAATCCCCTGGGAAGTTTTAATCCTGTTTGGCGCAGGCATTACCATTGCCAGTGCCTTTATCAGCAGCGGCCTGGCTGACCTGATCGCCCAGCAGCTCACCATATTGTCCAGCGTGCCGCCCTGGTTAATGATTCTGCTCGTGTGCCTGGTGGTGACCTTCCTGACCGAGGTCACCAGCAATACGGCCACCTCCAGCCTGCTTATGCCATTGCTGGCCTCGGCGGCCGTGGTCATGGACATTGATCCCAGGCTACTGATGATTCCAGCGGCCATGAGCGCCAGCTGCGCCTTCATGCTGCCGGTGGCCACCGCACCGAACGCGGTCATTTATGGCAGCGGACGGGTAAGGGTCAGCGATATGGCGCGCGCCGGTCTGGTACTGAACCTGATCGGCGCCCTGGTGATCAGCGCCGTGTGCTACTGGTTGCTGGGCTGAAACAGGGCGACCAGGCCCACAGGATCAGTTTTTCTTTCGCGGCAGGTAGAGATCGGTAACGGTGCCCTCAAACACCTCTGCCGCCATGCCAACGGTCTCCGACAGCGTAGGGTGTGGATGAATGGTCAAGCCGATGTCGGCGACCTCAGCGCCCATCTCGATGGCCAGACAGGCCTCGGCAATAAGATCACCGGCATGGGTGCCAACAATGCCTGCACCCACGATGCGGTGCGTTGATTTATCAAATAGCAGCTTCGTATGCCCCTCGGCGCGGCCGTTGCCCAAAGCCCGGCCACTGGCGGCCCAGGGAAATTTACCGACGCCGATATCAATGCCCTGCGCACGCGCCTCGTTCTCGGTTAACCCAGCCCAGGCCACCTCCGGATCCGTGTAGGCGACGGACGGAATCACCCGCGCATCGAAGAAACTTTTCTCACCGGCACACACCTCGGCGGCCACTTTGGCCTCGTGCGTGGCCTTGTGCGCCAGCATGGGCTGACCGACGATATCGCCAATGGCGAAGATATGCGGCACATTGGTGCGCATCTGTTTGTCGACCGGTATAAAGCCCCGCTCGGTCACCTCAACTCCCGCCGACTCGGCACCGATGCGGTGGCCATTGGGTGCGCGCCCAATGCTGACCAGCACGCGGTCAAATACCGAACGGTCAGGACTCTGCTCACCCTCAAAGCTCGCATGCAACCCGTCTTCCCGGGCCTCGATACCCGTTACCCGGGTTTGCAAACAGATCGACTCATAGCGGGACTCAATGCGTTTTTGCAGGGGCCGAACCAGATCGATATCCGCACCAGGCATAAGCTGGTCGGTGAGTTCCACGACGGTTACCGCCGCGCCCAGCGCAGCGTAAACACTGGCCATCTCCAGGCCGATAATGCCACCGCCAACCACCAGTAGACTGGCGGGAATGTCCTGCAGCTCCAACGCATCGGTCGAGTCCATCATGCGCGCATCCTCCCAGGGAAAGCCGGGCAGTTTTATGGCCTGGGAGCCGGCCGCAATGATGGCTTGCCGGAAGCTTACCTGCTGCTCGCCTTCCGCGGTACGGACCGCCATATGATGGGCATCGCTGAAGATGCCGGTGCCCGTAAGCACGGTCACACCCCGCCGCTTGGCCATGCCACCAATACCGCCGGTAAGCTGACCGACCACCTGATCCTTCCAGTTGCGGAGCGGATCAACCTGGATTTCCGGCGCACTGAAGACCACACCGTGCCGCGACATCTGCTCGGCCTCATCGATGACCGCTGCCGCATGCAGCAGGGCCTTGGAGGGAATACAGCCCACGTTCAGGCAGACACCGCCAAGCGCTTCATAGCGTTCCACCAGCGCCACCTTCAGACCCAGATCAGCCGCACGAAAAGCCGCCGTGTAGCCGCCGGGACCGGAACCCAGTACCAGCACGTCGTAATCGAAATCGCCCGCAGGCGGCGCAGGCGCAGGCGTGGCTTCCGGGCTGGGCATGGCAGCCGCGGCTGGCTGTGCTGGCGCCTGATCCTCTACCGCAGCACCCCCCGCCGGAGCGCCCGCCTGCTCTTGCTCTTGCGCGAGCTCCAGTGTCGCAATCAGACTGCCTTCAGAGACTTCGTCACCGAGCGCAACCTCCAGGGACAGCAGTGTTCCGGCAGCGGGTGCCGGCACTTCCATGGTCGCCTTGTCGCTTTCCAGCGTCACCAGCGATTGCTCCGCCAGCACCGTATCGCCCACGGCTACCAGCACCTCAATCACCGGCACATTGTCGAATTCACCGATGTCCGGTACCCGGACCTCCAGTTGTTTGCTCATGTGCCTGCGCTCCCGGTGCTGGCAATAATCAGGTTGCCGCCTTCCTGGCGGATGGAAAAGTGTTTCAGAAAGCTCATGCCCAGCAGCGCTTCCTCGCCCAGACCGGGCGTGATGGTGGCGCGTACGTTGCGCCGTTCCAGCCCGCCCAGGGATACGGAATCCAACCGCGTCATCCAGGCAGGTGCAGGTCCGGCAGCCGTCATCACGGTAACCCGGGGACCGAATTCGAGCCCCAGCTCTCGCGCCAGGGACTCGGACAGGGCCACATCGGTAGCCCCCGTATCCACCAGAAACCGCACCTGGGAACCGTTAACGGTGCCGTCAGCCAGGTAGTGACCACCCCGCCCCGCCTCGATGGTGAGCGTGGCCCGGCCAGAACCGTCCAGGCCTGAAACGGCCGTCCCATCTGACCGGTCAAGGCCCGAAAACAGCAGGGTTAAACCCAGCAGCAGGCCAAGACTCGCGGCCCATAACATGCCTCGGCCAACGGATTGATCTCCCATGCCCGGACCCTCTGCCATCTAAAGAACCAGCTGGTCCGGGTCTTCGATGTGCGTCGCCAGGGCCCGCGTAAAGCGTGCCGCCTGGGCGCCATCGATCACCCGATGGTCATAACTCAAAGACAGAGGCAGCATCAGACGTGGCTGAAACGCTTCCCCATCCCATACCGGCTCCATGCGCGACCGTGATACGCCGAGAATGGCCACCTCCGGCGCATTGATAATGGGCGAGAAACTCACGCCACCGATGCCGCCGAGACTGGAAATCGAGAAACTGGCACCTTGCCAGTCCGCCGGCTTTAACTTGCCCTCGCGAGCACGAACGCTGACCGCGCCGAGCTCTTGCGCCAATTCCGTGACGCTTTTTTGATCGCAATCCCGAATCACCGGCACCACGAGCCCATCGGGGGTATCGACCGCGATACCGAGATGGTAGTACTGCTTGAGAATGAGATTCTCACCATCGGCGTCCAGGGAAGCATTAAAGTTCGGGAACGCCTGCAGCGCTGCCACCACAGACTTCATGAGAAACGCCAGCGGCGTGAGGTTATAACCCTCTGCCTTGGCCGCTGCCTTGTGTTTGCTCCGGAAGGCTTCCATTTCTGTGCTGTCGGCCAGATCGTTGTGCGTAACGTGCGGAATGGTCACCCAGTTACGGTGCAGGTTCTTGCCGGAGATTTTCTTGATCCGGGACAAGGCCTGCGTCTCCGTCGGCCCGAACTTGCTGAAGTCGACCTTGGGTGGCGGCGCAACCTCGAAGCCCGATGCCGCCGGCGCAGCCATGCCGCCCTGGAGCAGGGATTTCACAAAGGCGCTGACGTCAGCGCGCAGAATTCGACCGTTGCGACCGCTGCCGCTGACGCGCGCCAGATCCACTCCCAGTTCCCGCGCGAAGGCACGGATCGCGGGGCTGGCATAGGGCACGTGGCCCGGCATGAGATTACCCGCGCTGAGCGGCACGGGCGGTGACTGGCGTTGACCCGCGTCCGCCGCTGGCGCGGCGGCAGGCGGTGCAACCGGGGCCGGTGTGGGCGCCGACTGGGAAACAGGCGGAGCCTGCGAGGGCGCCTCCGAAGCCGCTTCCGGCGCGCTTGCGGTCGCTTCGGTCGCTTCGTCCGCTTCATCCGCTTCAATGAGGGCCACGACATGCCCCTCGGACACGGTATCGTTTAAAGCCACCTTCAGGGCACTAACGCGCCCGGAAACCGGCGCCGGCACCTCCATGGTGGCCTTGTCGCTCTCCAGCGTCAGCAGCGACTGTTCCGCGCTGACCATATCCCCAACGGCTACCAGTAACTCGATAACCGGTATGTCCGTGAAGTCGCCAATGTCCGGCACTGCGACCGCAACGGTTTGCGTGGCGTCGGAAGCGGTTTCGGGCCCAGCTTCCGAAGAATCCGATGCCGTGGCAAGGGGCTCGAGAACCGCGACCAGATCGCCCTCGGAGACGGTCCCGTTTAAAGTCACCTCTATGCTCACGACGGTACCCGCCGTCGGTGCCGGCACCTCCATAGTGGCCTTGTCACTTTCCAGGGTCAGCAGGGACTGCTCCGCGCTCACCTGATCTCCCGGCTGCACCAGAATTTCAATCACCGGCACGTCTGCAAAATCACCGATGTCCGGTACCCGGACTTCCATGCGCTCTGCCATGATCAGGCCCTCAGGGGATAGTCGCGTTCTGCATCAATGCCGAGCGCCTCGCGCGCGGCCAGCAGATCGTCGAGAGCAAACTCACCGCTCCGGTAGAGACCGTAGAGCGCCGTATAAGCCACGTAATTGCGGTCCACCTCAAAGTGGCGACGCAGATTCTCCCGCGTGTCGGAACGGCCGTAGCCATCGGTGCCCAGCACCAGATATTGATCCTGCGGCACCCAGGGGCGAATCTGTTCCGCGAAGCTGCGCACATAATCGGTAGCCGCCACCAGAGGTCCTGGCGCACCCTGCAGGCACTGCTCCACCCAGGAAGTCTGGGACTGATCCGGCTGCAAACGATTAACGCGCTCCACCGCTTCCCCATCGCGGCGCAGTTCCGTAAAGCTGGTTGCGCTCCAGATGTCCGCACTCACCGCGAAGTTGGCTTCCAGCAATTCCGCCGCGGCCATGACCTCACGCAGAATCGCGCCACTGCCCATCAGCTGGACTTTGGCGCCCTCTGCTGCACTGGTATGGAGGCGGTAGAGGCCCTTGCGAATACCCTCTTCCGCCTGCTCTGGCATGGCCGGGTGCGGGTAGTTCTCATTCATCAGGGTGATGTAGTAGTAAACGTCTTCGCATTCGGCATACATGCGGCGCAGACCGTCCTGCAAAATGACCGCTACTTCATAGCTGAAGGTCGGGTCGTAGCTGATGCAGTTGGGCACCACGGCCGAAATCATGTGGCTGTGCCCATCCTCATGCTGCAAGCCTTCGCCATTGAGCGTGGTGCGCCCTGAAGTCCCCCCCAGCAAAAAGCCCCGCGCGCGCAGGTCACCGGCAGCCCAGGCCAGATCACCGATACGCTGGAATCCGAACATGGAGTAGTAAATAAAGAAGGGGATCATGGGCTGACCGCTACCGGCGTAGCTGGTGGCCGCGGCGATCCAGGAAGACATGGCACCGGCCTCGGTGATGCCTTCCTGCAGAATCTGCCCACCCTGGTCTTCCTTGTAGAACATGAGCTGATCCGAATCGACCGGCTCATAGAGCTGACCCGTGGAGGAGTAAATCCCCAGCTGTCGGAACATGCCCTCCATACCAAAGGTGCGCGCTTCGTCCGCCACGATCGGCACGATGCGTTCTTTAATGTCGGGGTTT
Organism: Lysobacterales bacterium; assembly: GCA_029935455.1. Taxonomy (GTDB): domain Bacteria; phylum Pseudomonadota; class Gammaproteobacteria; order Xanthomonadales; family SZUA-36; genus Marinihelvus. The sequence continues at coordinate 18,154 of JAOZKI010000037.1, forward strand.
CGAAGCATGATCGCCAGCGCCCGGACAAAGGCCATGGTGCTGGAGATTTCGCGCTCGCCCGTATCGCCCAGTAAGGACTGGAAGTCCTCCAGACTGGGCACGGCCAGCGCCTGGGCGGCGTGGCGACGTTCCGGCAGGGGGCCACCCAGGGCCTGTCGACGCTCGAGCATGTATTGCACTTCGGGGCTGTCAGCACCCGGATGGTAGTAGGGCACCTGATCCAGATCCTCGTCCGGCACCGGTACGTTGAAACGATCACGAAACAGACGAATCGACTCCGTATCCATCTTTTTCTGCTGGTGCGTAATATTCTGCGCCTCACCGCTGGGGCCCATGCCATAACCTTTCACGGTCTTGGCCAACACCACGGTAGGCTGACCCTGATGCGCACAGGCCGCATGGTAGGCCGCATAAATCTTATGCGGGTCATGACCGCCGCGATTCAGGCGCCAGATGTCCTTGTCGGACATGCTGGCGACCATTTCCTTGAGCTCGGGATACTTGCCGAAGAAATGCTCACGCGTATAGGCGCCGCCTTTGGCCTTGTAGTTCTGGTATTCACCGTCCACCGCTTCTTCCATGCGCTTGCGCAGCCAGCCGTCCTTGTCCTTGGCCAGCAGCGGATCCCAGTACGAGCCCCAGATCACCTTCAGTACGTTCCAGCCGGCGCCACGGAAGATGCCTTCCAGTTCCTGAATGATTTTGCCGTTACCACGCACCGGCCCGTCCAGGCGCTGCAGGTTGCAGTTGATAACGAAGATCAGATTGTCGAGACCCTCCCGACCGGCCAGGGAGATGGCACCCAGTGATTCCGGCTCGTCGGTCTCACCATCACCCAGGAAACACCAGACCTTGCGGTCCGAGGTGTCGGCGATCCCCCGGTTGTGCAGATATTTCAAAAAGCGCGCCTGGTAGATGGCCATGATGGGCCCGAGCCCCATGGAAACTGTGGGCAGCTGCCAGAAATCGGGCATGAGCCAGGGGTGCGGATAAGAACTCAGGCCGTCACCATCGACCTCCTGACGGAAACGATCCAGCCGTTCCGCTGAAATACGGCCCTCCAGGAAGGCGCGTGCATAAATACCCGGGGACGAATGACCCTGGATATAGACCAGGTCACCACCACCCGGGTGATCGTTGCCGCGGAAGAAATGGTTGAAGCCCACATCATAGAGCGTTGCCGCCGAGGCAAAACTGGCGATATGGCCACCCAAATCACCCCCGCGCTTGCCAGCGCGCACCACCGTTGCCATGGCGTTCCAGCGAATAATGGAACGAATGCGCCACTCCAGTTCGTTATCCCCGTCACCGCGCGCTTCAAGCTGCGGAGGGATGGTGTTCACATACGCAGTGGTCGCGTCGTAGGGCAGATGTCCACCGGAACGCCGGGTGAAGTCCACCAGATGCTCCAGCAGGTGATGGGCCCGCTCCGGGCCATCCCGCTCAATCACCGCTTGCAGCGCTTCCAGCCACTCGGTGGTCTCATGGGGATCAAGATCCGGCACATTATGCCGGCCGACCAGTTTCATATTGGCACTCATGATGACTGTTTCCGTCCTTCATCCTCAACCCGCTGCGCATGCACGGCAGCGATGGCTGTCATATTTACGATCCGCCGCGCGGTGGCGGAGGGCGTCAGTATATGTACCGAGCGCGCCATGCCCAACAGAATGGGGCCGACGGTCACCGCATCGCCCGCCAGGCGAGCCAGATTAAATGAGATATGGGCTGCATCCAGACCCGGCATTACCAGCAGATTGGCTACGCCGGTAAGACGCGAATTGGGAAATACCCGCTGTCGATAGGTCGGATCCAGAGCCATGTCAGCCGGCATCTCACCCTCCACTTCCAACGATGGCTCCTGGGCCAGAATCAGTTCCAGCGCGCGACGCATTTTAACGGCACTGGGATTGTCGTGGGTACCGAAGCTTGAATGGGACAGCAGCGCCACGCGCGGTTTGATGCCGAACATGCGCACGGACTGCGCGGCCATTAGCGTCAGCTCTGCGATCTGCTCCGCGCTGGGGTCCGCGTTCACATGCGTATCGCAAACAAAATAGGCGCCCGTATCGGTCGTGGCCACACCCAGCGTACCCACCGTTTTGCCACCCGGCCGTTTGCCGATCACATCCAGTACGCGATTGAGTTTGTCCTGAAAGCGACCGACCACGCCAGCCAGCAGCGCATCTGCTTCTTCCCGATGGACCATGATGGCACCGATAATGCTATTGCGCGTGCGCACCAGTGCCTTGGCCGCATCCGGTGACACCCCCTTGCGTTCCATCAGTTGGTGATAGGTGGTCCAGTAATCATAGAAGCGTGGATCAGACTCCGGATTGGTGATCTCGAAGTCCTCACCCGCCTTGAGGCGCAGGCCCAGTTTCTCGATGCGCTGTTGGATGACTGATGGGCGACCGATCAGTATCGGTTTGGCCAACTGGTCATCACAGATGACCTGTACCGCCCGCAGCACGACCTCTTCCTCACCCTCGGCAAAGGCGACACGCTTCGGGTTACGACGTGCCGCATCGAAGACCGGTTTCATGAGCAGACCGGTGCGTGACAGGAACTGCGCCAGCCGTTCGCGATAGTCATGCAGATCGATGCTGCGCGTGGCCACGCCGCTGCGCATGGCCGCTTCCGCTACCGCCGGCGCCAGAAACAGGAGCAGGCGTGGGTCAAAGGGCTTGGGAATCAGGTAATCGGGGCCAAATTGCAGCGCCTCGTCTCCGTAGGCAGCAGCGCTGAGCTCGGCGACCTCAAGCCGCGCCAATTCCGCCAGCGCATTGACACAGGCCATTTGCATTTCGTCATTGATCGCCGTTGCTCCCACATCGAGCGCACCGCGAAAAATATAGGGAAAGCACAGTACATTGTTGACCTGGTTCGGATAGTCAGAGCGACCGGTGGCGATAATTGCGTCGGGACAGGCGGCCAGCGCCTCCTCCGGCAAAATCTCCGGATCCGGGTTTGCCAGTGCCAGGATGATCGGTCGATCAGCCATGGTTTTGACCATGTCACCGCTGAGTACCCCACCCACCGAGACGCCAAGAAAAACATCGGCCTGCTGGACCGCGTCAGCCAGGGTGCGTTTGTCCGTGGAACGTGCATAGCCCGCCTTGCGGTCGTCCATGTAATCCATGCGGCCTTCGTAGATCACGCCCTCGCGATCGCACACCAGCACATGCTCTTTTTTCAGGCCCAGCTTGACCAGGAGGTCCAGACAGGCCATGCCAGCCGCACCCGCGCCGGAAGCCGTCAGGCGGATATCTTCCAGTGATTTGCCGACCACAGCCAGCGCGTTCAAAACGGCGGCTGCACAAATAATCGCCGTGCCGTGCTGATCGTCATGAAACACGGGGATGGCAAGACGCTCACGCAGAGCTTCCTCTACGTGAAAGCATTCGGGAGCCTTGATGTCTTCTAGATTGATACCGCCAAAGGTTGGCTCCAGCGCCGCAATGATGTCCACCAGTTTGGCCGGATCCTGCTCGTTGATCTCAATATCGAATACGTCGATATCCGCAAACTTCTTGAACAGCACGCCCTTGCCTTCCATCACCGGCTTCGCTGCCAAGGGGCCAATATCACCCAGGCCCAGTACCGCTGTACCGTTGGTAATTACGGCCACCAGATTGGCCCGCGCGGTCAGATTGCTGACCTGCTCCGGGGTCTCAGCAATCAACTCACTGGCAGCGGCAACACCGGGCGAATAGGCCAGCGCCAGATCTTTGGCCGTAGTCAGGGCCTTGGTGGGCACGACCTTGATCTTCCCGGGCGTAGGGCGCCGGTGATAATCAAGGGCTCTTTCTTTGATGTTCTCGCTCATGCGGGCCACTTGGGCTGGCAGGGTCTTAGGCCTTGCACGCCGCCATAGAAGCTGACAAGGATCCTCCCCCGGAACCTGTGAATTCTAGGGGGTTCCGCGCTACAACGCCATGACGACCGGAGCGCCTAACCCAGATCAAGATCGATCTGGTTCTCCGCAAAGCCCGCCTCACTGACCTGAATCAGACGCATGGTATTGGTACCGCCCTGATTGCTGAGCCGGTCGCCCATGGTCAGCAGCACCCGGTCTCCTGGCACAAGCAGGCCCTGATCCAGCAACATGGCAATCGCATTCTTCAGCACCTTGTCCATTTTCTTGCCGACCGGTAGGTGGGCAATGGGGCAGACACCCCGATACAGGGCCATGCGCCGTCGGCTGGAGGGATCCGGTGACAAGGCATAGATGGGCGCTGGCGTACGCACCCGTGATAGCCACTGGGCCGTGGAACCCGACTCGGTGAGCGCCACAATCGCGTCAACCCGCACATGGCCGGCCAAAAACATGGCCGCCGAAGCGATCGCCTGATCAATGCGGTGGAAGCGCACATTCAGTTGCTGGTTTTCACGGTGCGCTTCCAAATGGCGCTCGGCGCCCAGACACACACGCACCATGGCCTTCACCACCTCAACCGGGTGCTTGCCTACCGCCGTCTCCGCCGACAGCATGACCGCATCGGAGCCGTCGATAACGGCATTGGCAACGTCCAACACCTCGGCCCGGGTGGGGATCGGATGATCAATCATGGACTGCATCATCTGCGTGGCCGTAATAGCCACGCGGTTCTGGTGTAACGCGTCACGGATAATTTTCTTCTGCAGAAACGGCAGTTCCGCATCACCGATCTCCACGCCCAGATCGCCTCGGGCGACCAGCGCCGCGTGCGACGACTCAATAATCTCCGCCAAGTTCTCTATCGCTTCCGTGCGTTCGATTTTAGCAATCAGCCGGGCACTGGACCCGGCCTCGTCGAGCAGGCGGCGTGCTTTGCGCATATCTTCCGCATTGCGGGGAAATGACACGGCCACATAATCGGCCTCCATTTCGGCCGCACGCAAAATGTCCTCCTTGTCGCGCTCTGCCAGACCAGGAATCGACAGGCCACCACCTTTCAAATTAATGCCCTTGCGGCTCGACAAGGTGCCACCGTTCTCAACCACACAGTGAATTTGATCGCCCTGCACCTCCCGCACCTGCATGGTGATCAGACCATCATCCAGCAGCAGCAGATCCCCAGCCGTCACGTCGGCCGCCAGTCCTTTATAGGTGACGCCGCAACGCTGCTGGTTGCCCAGCTCCGGGTCAGGGCTGGCATCCAGTATGAAAGAATCACCCGACGCGAGCTCGATCCGGTCGTTGCTGAAGGTTTCCAGACGAATCTTCGGCCCCTGTAGGTCAACCAGAATGGCCACCTCCTTACCCACCTGGGCCGCCGCCTCACGTACTCTGCGCGTTCTTTCCAGCTGATCTTCCGGCTTGCCATGCGACATGTTGATGCGACACACGTCCACGCCCGCTGCAAACATCTCACGAAGCACGGCCGGCGCGTCGCTGGCTGGCCCCAGCGTGGCAATGATTTTGGTTTGACGCTTCTGCATGACACCCCCGCCCGCGGTCACGTGACTGATGGATTTGATCCCTAGCGCTTGATCATACGACCCCAGGGTTAGTGATAAAAGTCGCATGCCTCTGCGAACGGGGCGCGCAACGCCAGCGGCAACTCCGCCGGTTGCCCACGCTTGCCCGGGAGGCTAGCAAAAGCCCGTGACCGAATCATTACGGCAGCAGACGGTTTTTGAACTACACTGTTAGTCGGGAAAAGAAACCTACGAGGGAACCACAGACCTATGAAACGCTATCTTTTTGCACTGCTGCTGCTACCAATGCTGGCCACGGCACAGACCGCGCTGGCGGCAGACAAACCGAATATTCTGGTCATCTGGGGCGATGATGTCGGCTTTTGGAACGTTTCCTATAACAACCGGGGAATGATGGGCGTCGAAACCCCCAATATTGACCGCATCGGCCACGAGGGCATGAGCTTTTCCGATTACTACGGAGAACAGTCCTGCACCGCGGGCCGCTCTTCCTTCATTATGGGTCAGAGCGTGTTTCGAACCGGCCTCAGCAAGGTAGGACTCCCGGGTGCCGAGGAAGGCATGCAGGAGGCTGATCCGACCATTGCAGTCATTCTTAAGGACCTGGGTTATGCCACCGGGCAATTTGGCAAGAATCACCTGGGTGATCGGGATGAGCACTTGCCGACCAATCATGGCTTTGATGAGTTTCTCGGCAATCTCTATCACCTCAATGCTGAGGAAGAACCAGAAAACGAAGACTATCCGGCCGATATGCTCACGGCAGATGGCAGCACCTTCCGGCAGAAGTTTGGCCCCCGTGGGGTCATTCGCTCGTCTGCAGACGGCACGATTGAAGACACGGGCCCGCTGACCAAAAAACGTATGGAAACGGTGGACGACGAGACCGTTGCAGCGGCCCTGGACTTTATGGAACGCCAGCATGAAGCGGACCAGCCGTTCTTTATCTGGTGGTCCGGTACGCGCATGCATTTCCGCACCCACGTCAGTGATGAGAAACGCGCCTGGTGCAAAGAGCGCTATGCCACCGCCGACGAGTACAGCTGCGGCATGATGGAACACGATGCGCATATCGGTGAGTTTTTGGACAAGCTCGACGAGCTGGGCATTGCCGACAACACGCTCGTGTTCTACTCCACAGACAACGGCCCGCATATGAACACCTGGCCAGATGCTGGCATGACACCGTTCCGCGGGGAGAAGAACACCAACTGGGAAGGTGGCTGGCGGGTGCCTGCCTTTGTACGCTGG
>JAOZKI010000126.1 GCA_029935455.1 Lysobacterales bacterium
ACGCGGATGTGCTGGATGCAGGCATGGTGTTTGGCACCGGTTTTGCCCCCTTCCGCGGCGGACCCTTGAATTATCTGGCCAGTCTGGAGCAGAACGAAAGCGCAGCGGACAGCCAGAGCGGAGATCAGCACCATGACTGACACCCTGAGAAAAGTAGCCATCATCGGCGGCAGTCGCATTCCCTTCTGCCGCTCCAACACGATTTATTCCGAGCGCAGCAATATGGACATGCTGGCTGCGGCGCTGCAAGGCACGGTTGATCGTTTCGGTCTGGCGGGCAAGCAGCTGGATGAAGTTGTGGCCGGTGCCGTGACCACCCACTCGAAGGACTGGAACCTGGCGCGTGAGGCGGTCCTATCCACCACGCTCAGCCCGCTAACCACCGGCGTCACGCTGCAGCAGGCCTGTGGCACCAGCCTGCAAGCGGCGCTTGGCATCGGCGCCAAGATCGCTGCGGGACAGATTGACTGCGGCATTGCAGCGGGAACCGACACCACCTCCGATCCGCCCATTGTGATCGGCAAAAAGCTGGCCCAACGGCTGGTGAAGCTGGGCCGGGCCCGTAGCGTCGGGGACAAACTGAAAGTGTTCAAGGGTTTCAGCCCAGCGGAATTGGCGCCCGTACCCCCGGCCAATGGCGAACCGCGCACGCTCATGTCCATGGGCCAACACTGCGAACGCATGGCCCGCGAGTGGAACATTCGACGCGAAGACCAAGACCAGTTGGCCGCCGACAGCCATCTCAAGGCCGCCGCTGCCTACGAAGAGGGTTTCTTTGACCCGTTGATAACCCCCTGGGGTGGCGTGGCGCGCGACAACAACATGCGCGCCGATACCAGCGTGGAGAAACTCGCCGGATTGCGCACGGTCTTCAGCAAGCGGGACGATGCGACCCTAACGGCCGGCAACTCCACGCCGCTGACCGATGGTGCGGCCTCGGTGTTGCTGGCTTCGGAGGAATGGGCCAAGGCGAATCAGCTGCCGATTCAGGGCTACCTGGTCGGTGGCCGTAGCGCATCGGTAGACTTCGTGCACGACGAAGGCCTCCTGATGGCGCCAACGGTGGCCGTGTCCGAGCTACTGAGCATGCACAAGCTGACGCTGCAGGACTTTGATTTCTATGAAATTCATGAGGCGTTTGCGGCACAGGTATTGTGCACGCTGAAAGCCTGGGAGTCAGAGGATTACTGTCGTGAACGACTCGGTCTTGAAGAGCCGCTGGGTTCCATCGACCCCGCTAAGATCAACGTCAAGGGCAGCAGTCTGGCGGTCGGTCATCCCTTCGCCGCTACCGGCGCGCGCATTCTCGGCACGCTGGGCCAATTGCTGGAAAACCAGGGCAAGGGGCGCGGCCTGATCTCAGTCTGCACCGCCGGTGGTATGGGTGTGGCAGCGATCGTCGAGCGCTAGCGGCGTCCTTGGCGGGTCCTCAGGCTGAGCCGGGGACCCGTCGTGCGCTGTCCAGCGTGTTGCGCAGTAACATGGCGATGGTCATGGGACCGACACCACCAGGCACGGGCGTAATTGCCCCCGCAACCGTACGCGCTTCTTCAAAATGCACGTCCCCAACCAGTCGGTAGCCGCGCTCGGCGCTCGCATCATCGACCGCATTGATACCCACATCGATCACGGCCGCGCCCGGTTTGATCCAGTCACCACGCACCATTTCTGGCTGCCCCACGGCCGCGACGAGAATGTCCGCGCTGCGTACGACGGCTGGCAGGTCCGCCGTGCGCGAGTGGCAGACCGTTAGAGTGGCATGGCGGTGCAGAAGCAGCATGGCCACGGGTAAACCCACGATATTGCTACGCCCGAGCACCACCGCGTGACGACCCGCAATTTCAATGCCACTGCGCTCCAGCAACTCGATGCAGCCACGCGGCGTACAGGGGACAAAACCCGGCGCCCTGCCCTTCATGGCCAGCCGTCCGATATTCACCGGGTGGAAGCCATCCACATCCTTGTGCACGCTAATGCTGCCAAGAATCCGCTCTTCATCGATGTGCGCCGGCAGCGGTAACTGCACGAGAATGCCGTGCACATCCGGATTTTCATTAAGCGCTTCGATTTCAACCAGTAGATCCGCCTCGCTGATCTCCGCGGACAGTTCGACGCCGAAAGACGCGATGCCGACCTCTTCACAGGCCCGCTTTTTCATGCGCACATAGGTCTGGGAGTCTTTGCGCTGGCCCACCAGGACCGTTGCGAGCCCTGGCACGATGCCGGCGACCTCCCGGAGCGCCTCCACTTCAGATTGAATTTCTGCGCGAATGGTTGCCGCAATAGCGGTACCGTCGATCAATTGTGCGGTCATAGGCTGGGTCCGGATAGCAGGGTTGGGGAGCGCCGCTACTTCAGCGCCGCTTGCCCTTCTTACGATCAGCAAAAGCCTTAAGACGCTTGCGCTTGCGCAGCTGCCGATCTGTCAGTTTGTTTTTACGGTCACCATAGGGATTGCCGCCGCCTCGAAATTCGATGGCGACCGGTGTTCCCACGAGTTTAAAGGCCTTGATAAAGGTGTTTTCCAGATAGCGCCGATAGCTGTCTGGCACCGTATCGGTGCGATTCCCGTGAATGATAATGCGGGGCGGCAATTTACCGCCCATATGGGCGTAG
>JAOZKI010000038.1 GCA_029935455.1 Lysobacterales bacterium
GAAAGCGTGATCAGTGAATTGAGCCTGCTCGCACCCAGTAGCGGTAATCTTTGTGCTCAGTCGCGCTAGCAACCGGTAAGCGGCTGCTTGTACATTGCCCGGTTTGAAGGGCAGGGCGCCCGAGGCTCCGTGGCCTCATTCTTCTGCTGATTTGCTGCGCTTGGGCAGTTTCCAGTCCGGGCGTGGAAAATGACAGGTGTAGCCAAAGGGAATCCGCTGCAGATAATCCTGATGCTCCGGTTCTGCCTCCCAAAAAATCGGCGCCGGAGAGACCTGAGTGACCACGGTTCCCGGCCAAATACCGGACGCGTCTACGTCCTCGATGGTCTCCAGAGCGACCTGACGCTGCTCATCGCTGGTATAGAAAATTTCCGAACGATAGGACGTGCCCCGGTCATTGCCCTGGCGATTGGGCGTGGTTGGATCATGAATCTGAAAAAAGAACTCCAGCAAATCGCGATAGCTGATCAACGCCGGGTCAAATTGAATTTCAATCGCTTCTGCATGGCCCGGGTGGTGACGATAGCTTGGGTGGTCATTTTCTCCGCCCGTGTAGCCAACGCGTGTCGCGAGTACGCCGGGGCGCTTGCGGATCAAATCCTGCATGCCCCAAAAGCAGCCGCCAGCCAGTACAGCGCGGTCGTGATTCGTGCTCATGGTTCGGACTCCTCGTGTCGGTAGCTGTTAAGAAGATGGGGTGTGCCGAGGCGTAATGCCAGCGGTGACCGGCAATCTCTGCACATCGGGGTACGCAGAAGCGTTTCCCTGAGCCGCTTCAAGCGTGGGCTCAACAGGGCGCCGTGAGGCGCATTCAGCCGCGTCGGATGCATGCAGAAATGGGACTCGTGGCGATCCATTAACCCCAGCAAAATGCTACGGACATTGGCCGGGAATCACCTTTTCCACCGTGGTCATGAACGGGCTGAAGGCACTCTGTGATGATAGGGGAACCACGGTCATGAGCGCCTTGTTACAGTCGGCGAAATCCAGCGTGATGGAGCCCCAGGGTTCGCGAATCACGTCGGCTGGCTTAAAGTTGCGCCCATAATCTGCACCCCGGGTGATAAGCATTTCATTGAAGACTAGCCGGTTGTTCTCCGGCACGCCAACGCCGATCAGCCAGGCCTGTTGCCCGTTCACATAGCTATAGAAGCTCAGCGCGTAAACATCGCTATCGCCCTGGGCGACCAGCTGGAAGCCTTCGCCGTCGCGGCGCGGATCGTAGAAGGTTCCCGCAAAGGGTTTGCTTGTCCGGGAACGGGGGGCAGCCTCGCAGGAGCCGGGTGCGATCTTGGTGAAGTCCAGCGCCAACGCCTCGAAGTCGGGCAATTCCGGTGCCAGGGTGAGCGTGGCGTTGTTACAGTCTTCCCAGACCATCATAGCGCTACCAAAACGTTCCCGGATGACCGCGCTGGCCTGAAACGCTGAGCCCCAATTTGCTCCGGAGCTAATGGTGATGTTGTCGAATAAAACCTCCCCCTGGTTCCAGTTTTCAGCGCTGATCAACCAGATCTGTTCGCCATTCAGAAACATGTAGCAGGTGAGCACGATGGTGGCTTCGTCAGTCTCAAGAGTCACCTGGCATCCTTCACCATCACGCTGCGGATCGAAGTAGGTGCCGGCCACATGGCCGCGCTCAACGGACGCAATTTGAATCCGGTAGTAGCCCAGGGAGCCATAATCCGAGTAGCCATCTGACTCCGGGTCATCGAAACCGGTGCCATCTATGGAGAGGTAGTACACCCCCGCTTCCAGCGTCACATCAAAGCCGGCAGTCAATGCCCGGGGCGGGTTGTTGTGGTCTAACTCCGAACCATTCACATCGTACAGTCGGGCCGAGATATCCAGGTTGGGGGCCAACGCATGGGGGCTTACGCGGATGCGATAGGGGCCTTGCCGGTTAACGGAAAAAACAAAAAAGTCCAGGTCATCAGAGCGTTCGATAATACCTTCGGCGACGCTTGCCGCAGACAAATCGATGGGTGTTGCGGTCCCTGTTGATGAGCCATGATCATCCGGGCGATAGCCAAATCCGTTCCGGCTGGTGATTACCCGTAAGTCATTTTGGCCGTTGTTGGCATCGGTATATGCACCATTGTCCCATTGGCTGAGGCCATAGTTGGTCCAGCCCATGATGGGTGACCAGGCCGTTTTGCCTCGTCCGTGACCTTCGTAGTACTCCACGCCGCGGGTGGTGCCGTCGTGCCGGAGCCCCAGTGTATGTCCCACCTCATGCGACACGGAATCGGCGATCCAGAGCCAGGTTTCATATTCGTCCGGGTCATCGCCAGACCAGGCAAAAAGCTCCGTATCTTCGCTGTCACTGAAGGAGCCCTGATAGGCCCAGGAGTAGTCGTAGGCATTGTGGTTGATCACCGCTCGTACACCCCACGCCTCATCGTCGCCGCCGCGCTTGCGGAGCGCTTCTAGGCCGGGAAATTCCGTGGTGACGTCTATTTCAAAGGGTAGAAAATCCTCGGCTATGGACTGCCAGGCTTGTTGAATGATGGCGCGCTCTTTGGCTGAGAAGGTGTCCGGCGACCCCTCCAGGTTCCAGGCATCATAGCGATAGTATTCGTCAAACCAGTTCACTTCGTGGCCATCGAAATCTAGATAAATGACTTTACTGGCGCCGGGAAGGCTGTGCAGTTTGAAGGTGTCTTCCATGGGCGCAGGCAAGCGCTGGCTGCCCTGGGTCTGCCGGGACACATCCTTACGGTGCTGACCAATATGTTCATCGTGCCCTGGAAAACGATCAACGATGCGCACAAAGCCCGTCGGGCTGACGGCATGCTCGGGGCCACTCGCCCAGGCCAGGCTGGGCGACCACAGTAGAAGGCTGAGCAACGCCAGGCACGGTAGCTTCAATGCTGCTTTTACCATCAGGCTTCTGCTGTTATGCCGGGTCATCGGGATAGATTGGTTTGTGCGCTCGTTAGCTATCAAAATAACCCTACACCTTATCGCGCGCGCTCGAAACAACGTTAGCAAAGCTGCTATCAGAGTCTGCATGGGGTTTGCGTTTGCCTTGGCCCGATGAGCGCGTGGTCAGGCTATTGGCGCCGTGGAAGAGGTCTGGTTTCGTGCTCGCCGCTCGCAGTGGCGCTATTGGTCACTGGCGCATTCTTCTTTGGGGCGAGGTGCTGGCCGAGAGTCTGGCGCTGTCAGGTCAGTAGCAGACTTTCGATTGGATCCTCTTGGTCGATGACGGCGCGGCCAATCTGGCTCATATGAATGCGGTCTGGAACTCCCGTGGAGTCGCGCTCTACCCATACCACTCCACGCGTATCGACAAAACGTTTTTTTAGCGGCGGAACTCGAGGGTGCGAGGCAGACCCGTCGCAGGCTGGACGACTTTCTTGCATCCGCCTATCCGGACCGGCTGGCTGACTTTCGGGCGCAGGACTGCGAATAAAAATGCGGTAGCCCCATGCCCCGCCGGCCGGAGCGCCGGCAGGCGCGCTCAGGCTTCCGGTTGGGCCGGATCCCGAGCCACCCGGAACCCGATGTGATTGGAACCCAGGCTCATTTCCGCCGGCTGGCGTGCGGTGGGTCGATAGCGCATGCAATAGGAGGGTGAGCAGAGCCAGGAGCCGCCCTTGATCACGCGCTGGGGCCCCACGGAAGCGGGCGCGAATTTCGCCGCCAACTCTTTGCCAGGGCCATGCGGAAGCGTCGGCAAATGCCCTGGCGTATACCAGCCGTCGACGTATTCCCACACATTGCCGATCATATCCACCACGCCGTAGTCATTGGCCCGATAGGAGCCCACGGGCGCCGTGCCATGGTGGCCGTCTTCTTGCAGGTCCGTGGCGGGAAACTCGCCCTGCCAGATATTCGCTTTCCAGCCGTTTTCCGGGTCGGATGGCTGGTCCCACTGGTCCGTTGATTCATTGTGACCGCCACGGGCAGCAAATTCCCACTCCGCTTCCGTTGGCAGGCGGGCGCCGGCCCACTGCGCATAGGCCTCCGCATCCTCCGGTGAAACCTGAACCACCGGATGGTTGCCAAGCCCTTCGATCGAGCTGTCCGGGCCGGTGGGATGGCGCCAGCTGGCGCCCGGCACATAGCGCCACCAGGCGGAGTTGTCCGTCAGTTCCACCTGCCCCGGCGGCTGCGCAAACACCATGGAGCCGGGCCGGCGCAGTTCCTCTGGCAGTTCCGGATAATCTTCTGCGGAGAGTCCGGCTTCGGCCGTGGTGACGTAGCCCGTCGCATGGACAAAGGCGGCAAATTGATCATTCGTGACCTCTGTTCTGGAGATTTCGAACCCGTCGATGGTAACCGCCATCATGGGGCCTTCCTCACGATAGTGGGACTGGGATCCGACGCTGAAAGAGCCGCCAGCGATCGCAATGAAACTGAGCTCATCAGCGGGTGTCTCGGCCAGCGCCATATTGATGGTCAGCACGCTGCCAAGAAGCGCAGCATTGAACAGCTTAAGGGAAGTAATGATGGACGATCTCGATCTTTTGATCATGTGGTTCCTCAGCCCCGGCGCGCTGATTGTCTCGTTCAGGAAGCGCCAGTGTACGCGAGTGCGCCGGGTGATCAAGCGTTCTGGTGACGCAAACTGAGTGCGTTTGAGTCCCTGCGGCTTGCTGCAATTTTAGGGACAGCCCAACAGGCTCCGCTTCGGTATCTTGGCGCTGTCTCGTTCCGCGCTATGGCTCGGCCGGGTCCCAAAACTCCCGGGTCGGTGCGAGTAGCTTGAGGTCTCCAGCCTAGCGCCTATACTCAGAGAAATCCGTGGGGGATTCAATTTTTAGCCAACAGGCGATGAAAGACACAAGCGACTGCTTCCGGGGGGGCACATGCGCGCGCTAACACTTCACCTATGCCGCGGCTTCGCTGCCGCGCTACTGCTTTTTATGTGCATACCAAAGCTGCATGCGAGTTTTGAGCGCAGCGGCTCCTGGTTTGATCCTGCCAACGATGGCGAAGGTTTCATTATCCAATATCTGAACGATGACCAGGCGGTGATTTTCTGGTTCACCTACGATGCCGAGGGCGCCCAGCGTTGGTTTACCGGCCTGGGAAATCAGCAAGGCAACGAGCTGCAATTTGAGGAGTTGCTGATTACCGAGGGCGGTGTGTTTGGCGAGGCGTTTGACCCTGCCGCAATCGTCCGAAGTCCTGTCGGTGAGTTGTCTATCATTTTCAGTGGTGAGGGGGAAAATGAGACAGGCATAGCCCGCTATGTGGTTGACGGTGTCGAGGGTCAACAGGACCTGGTCCGGGCTACCCGAACCATTGAGACCATCGCCGGTGGCGACAGCCGCGTTCCACGTAAGAGCGGTTCCTGGTTTGATGTGAGTCGTGACGGCGAGGGCTTCGTCATCGAGATTCTGCCGGATGGCCGTCCGCTGGCCTACTGGTTCACCTATGACCTGGCAGGCAGACAGGCGTGGATGGTGGGTATCGGTCAAGGGTCTCTCGCGCAAGGTAGCATGATGTTTGACCTGCAGCAGCCGGTAGGGGGGCGCTTCGGGCCGGACTTCAATCCTGCGGACGTGGTTCGTGAAGATGCTGGTGAGGTGCGCCTATCGCTGGCATGTGAAGGGGGATTCGCGCGCTTCAGCGTTACGGACACGGTGGATTTTTCCGATTTGGAGCTGGACCTGTCCCAGCTGATCGGCGTTGGCCCGAATGTTTGCGATGACCCACAACTCAACAACCTTTTTCCCCTTGCTGGGGGTGCAGCCTCACCGCCCGACAGCCCGGCAGGAAAACAGCTCGCGTGGCTGCTTGACTGGCTCGCGCGAACAGGGCCGATCAGCGATGAAGAACTCCTGGAGCGCTTTTCCTCAGCCTGGTTGCAGGCCAATGATCTCGGCAGCACGCGTACGTTTCTTGAAGAGTTGCGTAGGGACTATCCAAACGGGCGCTGGATCGATCCCGTATTCGCCGTGCCCACTGAGAATGGCGGCGTCATCTCTGGCAGCAATGGCGCGGACTTTTATTACTTTCTGCGCACCAATCTGACCAACGGCAAAATTGCCAGCTTGTCGGCAACGCCCTTTGGGAGTAATGGTGAGGGCTCGGTGATCTATGGGTTTGATGCCGCGCTGAACCTGGATGCGGCAGCAGATAAATTCATGACGCTGTCTCCGGAGGCCGGTGTCTTACTGGCGCGTATCGACGAATCGAATCAGTGTCAGCCACTGGTCGCAAGGCAGGAAGACGTGCCCCGGTCCATAGCCTCAGTATTCAAAATTTTCATCCTCGGCGGTTTGGCCGAGGCGCTTGATGAGCGCGCTACCTTTCCGGATGTGGTACTGCCTTTGGACCCGGCGCTGCAAGTTTTGGGCGGTCCTTTAGGCTCCGAGCCGGCCGGCACACCCATGACCGTCGATGAGTTGGCTACCTACATGCTGGGTATTAGCGATAACACGGCCACGGATATGCTGCTGCAGCTGGCAGGCAGAGAACGATTTAACGGCCTGCATGCGGCATACGGTCATCAGCAGCCGGAGCTGATGAGTCCACAGCTTGGTATCAATGAGCAATTCCACCTGTTTTTATCCTTCCCTCTGGCCGAGTCCCGGAGCTATGTGGAAGGCACGGAGCTGTTCCAGCAGACGTTCCTTGAGGAAAGAATTGTTCCGCTGGGTCCAATTTCCACCGGTGGTGGCGGCTTTTACAACGAATCGTTGTTTGTCGATGGTGCCTGGCAAGCGAGTCCGATGGATATTTGTGGTGCTTTTGCCCGCCATCGTCAGCACCGCCCCGGCTCTGATGCCGCTTTGCTCGTGGAGCGCGCGCTACAGGCGGCGGCTGCCCAGCCCAATTTGCGTGAGAACTGGGATCGCGTCTGGTACAAGGGCGGTAGCTTGGAATCCGTGAACACCGGACTGCATGTGTTGACGCACGCTTTCATGCTTGAGCGTGAGGGTGAAGCGCCCTATGTGCTGGTGGGCTTCTCCAACAACCCGGTTGGCGGGCTGGAGGCACAGCAGTTTAATATTCAGTCATTGCTCGGACGCATGGCGCAAATCGCCGACAGGCTGTGATGGTGACGCACACTCGGTGACTGACAAGATGCCGTCCGCCCCAAGTAACGTCACGCAAGCTGTGCGTGGGCTATCCCGGGGACGCGGTTCACGAAGTGACAAGCTCAGGTCACAATCCTATGATGCGTTTCATGTCAGTTTTTTGCTCGCGTGGAGTCCGACCTGTCAATAAGCTTTGCCGGAGACTCGCGGACACAAGCATGGTTCATGCAGCCGGAGCCTAAGTATCAGTTTCCGGGCACTGCCCGTAAGTGTTGTCCCTTCAGCGCGGCTGGGCCTTTTCAGAAAAGACCCGGGAGCAGAGTTGGGCAGGTTGTTGGTCAATTTGGCGGCTCATGCTCAGGCCAGGGCGCTGCCTGCGACCGAGCGCTTCAAGGCATCACTGGAAGCTTTGGGTCTGGAGCGCTTTTACCGTGAGGCCGGTTGGCCGGACCAGTGTCGCCCGCTTGCCGACGAGGAATACAGCTGCGCCCTGTAGCGGGGCGCTTTCGCAATGGAGCCAGGGGCTTGCTATGGAAATGAAACGCGATCACATGAAAAAGGCCTCCGACTTGCTGGTGGCCGCGCTGGAAGCGGAAGGCGTGACCCGTATTTTCGCCGTTCCCGGCGAGGAGAACCTTGATGTGCTGGAATCACTGCACGGTTCATCCATTGAGCTGGTGCTGACCCGACACGAGCAGGGTGCCGGCTTTATGGCGGCCACCTATGGCCGGCTGACCGGCAAGGCAGGCGTGTGCATGGCAACGCTGGGCCCGGGCGCCACCAACCTGGCCACGCCGGCGGCGTATGCGGATCTGGGTGGCATGCCGCTGATCATGATTACCGGGCAGAAACCCATTAAGAAGTCCAAGCAGGGCCAGTTCCAAATTGTTGATGTGGTGAGCCTGTTTGACCCGATTTGCAAGATGTCCAAGCAGATTGTGCATGGCAATACCATACCGGCCCTGGTGCGCGAGGCTTTTCGTGTGGCTGAGGAAGAGCGGCCCGGTGCGGTGCTGCTGGAATTGCCGGAGGACATTGCCGCTGAGGCCAGCGATGAGCCCATCCTGGCGCCCCACGTCAGGCACTATGCGATTGCCGGTGATACGGTGCTGCAGCAGGCGGCTGAACTGATCAAGCAGGCGGAGATGCCCCTGTTGCTGCTCGGCGCTGGCGCTAACCGCAAGCATGCACGCAAGGCCCTGAGTCAGTTTGTGGCCAGGACGGGCATTCCCTTTTTCAATACGCAGATGGGCAAGGGTGTCATTGACGAGCGCTCCGACTGGTTTATGGGCACGGCGGCCCTCAGTGAGGGTGATTATTTGCACTGCGCTATTGAGCGGGCGGATCTGATCGTCAATGTGGGTCATGATGTGGTGGAGAAGCCCCCGTTTCTGATGACACCAGACGGTAAGAAGGTCATTCATATCAACTACAAGGCGGCGCAGGTAGACCAGGTTTATTTTCCGCAGCTGGAAGTGGTCGGCGACATCGCCCGTTCCGTGGCGCGGCTGGGCGAGTTGATTGGTGGTCCGGTGGTCTTTGATCATGGTTATTTCCAGCGCGTGCGGGAAGAAACGGAAAGCCATCTCAAGGAAGGCTGTGAGGACCCGCGTTTTCCCGTCATTCCCCAACGACTGGTGGCGGATACGCGCAAGGTTATGGGCGATGCAGACATCATTGCTCTGGATAATGGCATCTATAAAATCTGGTACGCGCGCAATTACAAGGCCTATGAGCCCAACACGGTGCTGCTGGACAATGCGCTGGCCACCATGGGCGCGGGCCTGCCTTCGGCCATGATGGCCGCCATGCAATATCCGGATCGCCGGGTAATGGCCATCTGCGGCGATGGCGGTTTCATGATGAACAGCCAGGAGCTGGAAACGGCGGTGCGGCTGGGTTTGAACCTGGTGGTGACCGTACTGAATGACAGCGCCTACGGCATGATTCGCTGGAAGCAGGCCCATGCCGGTTTTGCCGACTGGGGGCTGGAATTCAATAATCCGGACTTTGTTCGCTACGCTGAGAGCTACGGCGCAACAGGTCATCGCGTCACCGCTACGGAGGACCTGCTGACGACCTTTGAAGCGGCCTTTGCAGCCGGTGGCGTGCATGTGATTGATGTGCCCGTGGACTATAGCGAGAACCAGCGTGTGCTCATCGACGAGTTGGAGGCCAAGGCCTGCCTGCTCTGAGTGCTGCGGCGGCAACCAGTGGCGGGGTGTGCCCCGCGGCCGTACGGCTTCAAGGCGGCCGGATGAGGCGTTACACTAGCCGGCCTTGAATTAAGATCGGATTGGCCTTTCATGCGTGTTTTTTCGTCCCTGAAATATCTGCTTTGCGGCGCTTGCGCCGGTTTTCTCATGCCCGGCGCCCTGGCCCAGGAGCCGCATCGCTTTGACGAGCAGACCCTGAGCACGGTGCATGCACTCTCTACCACCGCGCTGGAAAGCGATTTGGCCTACGAGCTCACGCGCAGCCTGACCACGGAGATTGGTCCCCGCCTGGCCGCTACGGAGCAGGAGGCGCGCGCCCGGGACTGGGCCGTGGCCAAGCTCAAAGCGCTGGGGTTTGAGAACGTTCGCGTGGAAAGCTTTGATATGGATTTGTGGACCCGCGGCGCTTCCGTCTTTGAAGAGGCCGCCATCACGGCCCCATTCCCCCAGCACCTGCACGCCACCTCCCTTGGCGGCGCCGCGGCGACGCCGGGGGAAGGTCTCGAGGCCGAGGTGGTGTTCTTCGCCAGCTATGATGATCTGCTGGCTTTCGATGATGCCGCCGATGCGCTGGCAGGCAAGCTGGTTTTTATTAATGACCGCATGGTGGCCTCCCGTACCGGTGAGGGCTATGGCTGGGCGAACCGCAAGCGTTCCCGCGCCTGGTTCCACGCGGAAGACCGCGGTGCGGTCGGCGTCTTGATCCGTTCCGTCGGCACCAGTTCGCACCGCTTTGCCCACACGGGCATGATGAGCCGCCTTGATGAACGCACGGCGGTCATTCCCGCGCTGGCGGTCTCCGCGCCCGATGCCGATCAGATTGAGCGTATTCATGCGGCCGGCGAGACCCTGCGGATTCGTTTACAGACCTCCGCCGGCTGGCGCGGCGAGGCGACCAGCGGCAATGTGATTGCCGAGGTGGTCGGTGCGGAGGCGCCGGAGGAGATTGTCATCATCGGCGCCCATCTGGACAGCTGGGATAACGGCACCGGGGCCCTGGATGATGGCGCCGGTGTGGGGATTGTCACCGCTGCAGCCAAACTCATCATGGATAGTGGCCAGCGCCCGCGACGCACGATTCGCGTGGTGCTCTTTGGTGCCGAGGAGGTCGGTCTGATCGGTGCCCGGGCCTATGCCAAGGCGCGTAGCGAGGACGGTACGCTGGCCAATCACATCATTGGTTCGGAAAGTGACTTTGGCGCCCGTGAGGTCTGGCGCCTGACCTCGAACGTCGGCGCACAGGCCCATTCCTTTTTTGACGCCATGCATGTGCAGATGCAGCATCTGGGCATTACCCGCGGTCCCAATAGCGGCGGTGGCGGCCCGGATATGTTGCCGCTACAGGAACTGGGCATGCCCGTTGCACGGCTGAACCAGAACGGCGAGGACTACTTCGAATACCATCACACGCCAAACGATACCTTCGACAAGATCGTGCCGGCAGAGATGGCGCAGAACGTGGCAGCCTGGAGCATGTTCACCTGGTTCCTGGCCGATTCGGAACTGACCTTTCGCTGAGCCAGAGCTAAGCACCGTCACCCATCAGGGGTGGCTGGCGCTGACTTTTGGTAGGCGTTCTGGCTACCCGGTCCACGCCGGCGGTGAGGTGACGGAGGGCTGATTCAGGCACAGTAGCAGCCGCGTATCATCGCAGCCGCTCATGGCTGGGGAGCGATGCACGATGCCGCTGCCGCTACCGGCACAGCTGCCTTTGAACAGGGCAACATGATAGCTGCGCAACTGCTCCAGCGGGCCTGAGTAGGCCTTTTGCTTTTGTAGCGCGCGGCTGGCGTGAGCCGGCACGACCCATTCGGTAGCGGGCCCGCGGTAGGTGGTCAGGAGCCGGGCCGCCACACAGTCCCGGTGGAACTTCCAGCACGCATCGTGATTGATGGCTTCCAGTCTGACCTCGATCTGCTCTGATCCCACAATGCGGGCATATTGGGTGGCCAGAGCCTGTATGTCCTGGACCAGGATGCTACTGGCGGCGGTCATCGCCAGGCCTCGCTCGCGCAGGAACAAGCTCAGTGCATCCGGTAGATCCGGAGGCGTAATCAGCAGGCGAAGCGCGGGCCAATCGTGTAGCTCCACGGTTTCCAGCCAGGCATGCAGCTGATCAGGCACGGAGCGCTGCCAGACCACCAGCTCCACTGCTGGCTGGCCGATAGCGCCCAGGACCTCAACATGCCGCCCCTGCAGAACGGATGAAGCGTCGTGTGTTTCCATGTTGCTTTGCTGCCCAATCATGCTTATTTGGTGCCTTCATCGCTCAGACCCGGCTGGCTTCCAGATAGCGGCCATGCCAATAGGCTGTGTCTCAGGAGGCGGTGGGGCTTTGCATCAGTTCCTGTTCCGCCTGTTCGAACCAGGTCGTGACAGCCCGCCAGTGTTGATCGCCGTAGAGACGCCGAAAACGGGCTGTCTCCTCGCGTTTCTGGTTACGCCAGATGCTCAGGCGCTCTCGAACATAGTCCGGGGTCAGAGGTATGCCGCACTCGACGGTAATACAGTGCCGCCATTGCTCATAGGTCTGTGGTATCGGTGAATTCATCATGCCTTTCACTCCCGGTGTGTAGGTTGTTGTTGCTCGAGGGCGGTGCTGCCTATTCCCAGGCGGGGAAAGGGTCTTCCAAAGTACGCCAGAACTCCTGGCCACGCAGGACTTCGTCTTCCGTGAGGAGACAGTCGTCCAGCGCCTGCGTGATCAACGCCTGATCAATGCCCTGGCCGATAAACACCAGTTCCTGGCGCATATCGCCGAACGGCTCCACCCAGTTCTTCCTGATCATCTCCCGATAGCCCTCGTCCGTTGGCCAGTCGGATTCCGGTATGGCTTTCCAAAACATGCCGGCAAAGCCGTAGCGGGCGATGCCGCCGGCCTGACTCCATTGACCAGCGAACTGGGGTCGCGATGCCAGCCAGAAGTAGCCTTTGGAGCGGATCAGTTTGCCGTGCTGCTGCTTGCTATGGAGGAAGTCGTAAAACTTCTTGGGGTGAAAGGGGCGGCGGGCCAGATAGCTAAAACTGCTGATGCCATACTCTTCCGTTTCCGGCACATGTTCGCCGCGCATTTCTTTGAGCCAGCCCGGGGCCTGTTGGGCGCGCTCAAAGTCGAAGCGACCCGTATCCAGCACCTGGTCTGTGTCAACGCGACCATGTTCAATGGGTATGAGCGCCGCATCGGTATTGAGCGTCTTGAGCACGGCCAGCAGTCGCTGCAGTTCTTCGGCCTGTACCAGATCGGTTTTGCTGATCAAAATCACATCGGCGAATTCGACCTGGTCTACCAGCAGATCGGCGACGCTGCGTTCGTCATCGTCGCCCAGCGATTCACCTTTATCGCGGAGAAACTGCGCTTCCTCATAGTCTTTCAGGAAGTGCACGGCATCCACCACGGTCACCATGGTGTCCAGCCGGGCCACATCGGACAGGGATACGCCCTCTTCATCGGCGAAGGTGAAGGTCTCAGCCACTGGGAGGGGTTCGGAGATGCCGGTGGATTCAATCAGCAGGTAGTCGAAGCGGCCATCCTGGGCCAGCCGGGTAACCTCCTCCAGCAGATCCTCGCGCAGGGTGCAGCAAATACAGCCGTTGCTCATCTCTACCAGTTTCTCTTCGCTGCGATTGAGGGCCACTTCCCCCTGAACCAGCGCTGAGTCGATATTGATGTCGCTCATGTCGTTCACAATCACGGCCACTTTCTTGCCTTCGCGATTGTTCAGTACGTGGCTGAGCACCGTGGTCTTTCCCGCTCCTAGAAACCCCGACAATACGGTAACGGGTAAACGTTGTTCATGGTTGTGTTGCACCTTGGACCTCTCAATCTTCAAATGGCCGTACACCGGTCGCGTAGGTCGTGCGCCGATCTGTAGCCCGTGCGGAAATCATGTGGGTGCCAACCGCCAGCTGGCCACTGCTATGCGTTGCGCAATTCAGCGTTTTCTGCTTCCCATTTCTACGTTAGCATTGTCGTCAAGCCCCAATCATTGGGTGCGCCAAGCCTCGGGGTGTCAGTAGCCAGTCTGGGACCTCCTGTTGGCACCCATGTGCCGCTTTACCCTCAGCAGCCGTGCGCTGGAAGTGGGTTGTTCACATGGGTGAGATGGCTTCTGACAAAAAGACCGAAGGATGTACGAATGACACAGCGTGTACAGCGTGGCGAACTGCAGGTGGCAGCGGAGTTAGCCGCCTTTATCGAAGACTCGGCATTACCGGGTATCGGCATTTCCGCCGATGAGTTCTGGGCCGGCATGAACGGCCTGGTCAACGATTTCAGTGCCGAGAACGCCGCGCTGCTGGCGCACCGCGAGCAGCTGCAGGCGCAGCTTGACGAGTGGCATCGCACGCATCAGGGGCCGCGGGACCATGGAGCCTACAAGGCGTTCCTTACGGAGATTGGCTATCTGCTGCCCGAGGGCGAAGATTTTGCCATTGAAACGGCGAATGTAGACCCGGAGATCGCTTCCGTTCCCGGGCCCCAGCTGGTGGTTCCCATTACCAATGCGCGCTATGCGCTGAATGCGGCCAACGCCCGCTGGGGCAGTCTTTACGACGGCTTTTACGGTACCGATGCCATCGGTTCCCCGCCGCCGGGCGGTGCCTATGATCAGGGCCGCGGTGCGCGCGTGGTGGCCCGCTCCCGGGTATTTCTGGACGAGGCCTTCCCCATTGCCGTGATCTCCCATTCCGATGCGCAGCGCTACTACGTGCACGACGGGGCCTTGCTGATTGACGACCATCCCTTGCTGCAGCCGGAAAAATTTGTTGGCTACCGCGGTCATCCCAAGGCGCCGTCGGCGGTGCTGCTGCGCAATAACGGGCTGCATGTGGAACTGGTTTTTGACCGCACGGACCGCATTGGCAGCCGCGATCAGGCGGGTCTGGCTGACGTGCTGCTGGAGAGCGCGATCTCCGCCATCATGGACTGTGAGGATTCCGTGGCCTGCGTGGACGCGGAGGACAAGGTCGTCGCCTATAAGAACTGGCTGGGCCTTATGAAAGGTGATCTGGAGGCTAGCTTTAGCAAAGGCGGCAAGACGGTTACGCGGGCGCTGAATGATGACCGGTGCTATATCGGTCCCCAGGGTGAAGCGGTGCGCCTTAAGGGGCGGGCCTTGATGCTGGTGCGGAATGTTGGGCATCTGATGCGCAACCCGGCCATGCTTGATCGCAAGGGCGAGGAGGTGTTCGAAGGCTTAATGGATGCCATGGTGACCGCCATGATCGCCATGCATGACCTGCAGCGCGAGGACGGTAACTCGCTGACCGGCTCGATTTATGTGGTTAAGCCCAAAATGCATGGGCCGGAAGAAGTGGCGTTTACGGACCGGGTCTTTACCTTTGTGGAACAAGCGCTGGGTCTGCCGAAGAATACGGTCAAGCTGGGCATTATGGATGAGGAGCGCCGCACCTCGGTCAACCTGAAAGAATGCATTCGGGCCGCCCGGCAGCGCGTAGCCTTCATTAATACGGGTTTCCTGGATCGCACCGGTGATGAGATTCATACCTCCATGGAAGCCGGTCCCTTCAGTCGAAAGGACTTTATTAAGCGCAAGGCGTGGATCGGCGGCTATGAAAATCAGAACGTGGACATTGGGCTGAAGTGCGGGCTCAGTGGCAAGGCCCAGATCGGCAAGGGCATGTGGGCCATGCCGGACCTCATGGCCGCCATGCTGGAGCAGAAGATCGAACACCCGAAAGCCGGCGCTAACTGTGCCTGGGTGCCCAGTCCGACAGCCGCGACCCTGCACGCATTGCACTACCATCAGGTGGATGTCTTTGCCGTGCAGGCGCAGCTTAAGGCGGGGGGGCGCCGGGCCTTCGTGGACACGGTGCTGGATATCCCACTGGCTACCTATCAGGCCTGGACCGAGGCGCAAAAGCTGCGTGAGGTGGAAAACAACGCGCAGGGAATCCTGGGCTATGTGGTGCGCTGGATTGATCAGGGCGTGGGGTGTTCCAAGGTGCCGGATATCAATAACGTGGGGCTCATGGAAGATCGGGCGACCTGCCGCATTTCCGCCCAGCACATTGCTAACTGGCTGCATCACGGCGTGGTGACCCGGGAGCAGGTGCTGCAATCACTGCAGAAAATGGCGCAGGTGGTGGATCAGCAAAATGCCGCTGATCCGGACTATACGCCCATGGCCCCCGGTTTTGATGGGCTGGCCTTCAAGGCGGCCTGTGATCTGGTGTTTGAAGGGCGCCAGCAGCCTTCCGGCTATACGGAGCCGGTTCTGCATGCGCGCCGCCTGCAGTTAAAGGCGGCCGGCTAGCGGGCCATGGCCCGACCCCGGCACCTTCCGGCCGGGGCTGCGCGCTGGCGGCTAGCGCTCCAGCGTTTGCCACATGGCATCAAGACACGCCGAGCCGAGCCGTTTGCTACGGCCTGGTGACCAGCCGATCTCCGGCATGGGCTGATTGGCTGCGTCCTTGAAAGGCATTTCCAGCGTCATGGACAGACAGCCGAAGGCCTCGGCGACGTAGTCCGTGGCCTTGCGCAGGTCGGCCGTGCCCGCCGGCGTCAATTCATAGCCATACTCAACCTGAAAGGCCGGTGTGATGTCCATGAGGCGCTGTTTGAAGTTCTGCAACTCCTGATCCATGGCCTCGATCCAGCGCGGCACGCCTTCAGCTCCGGCGATAAAGTTGTAGGGCAGGGCTTCGTCACCATGCACGTCGAGGAAAAAGTCTACGCCGGTCTCATGCATGCGTTGACGGGTAAAAAAGACCTCAGGTGACGTGATCTGGTCCGGTTCCTTCCAGGCACGATTCAGGTTGATGGCGTGCGCATTCACACGCAAGTGGCCGCGTACGCTGCCGTCCGGGTTCATATTGGGTACCAGATAGACCACCGCATGGTCCAGCAGGGCGCGGGCTACGGCATCTTCCGGATCGGTCAGCCGGCGCAGGAAGCCTTCCACCCACCATTCCGCCATGGTCTCACCCGGGTGCTGGCGTGCGATCACCCAGCAGGCCTTCTTATGGTCTGCGGGTTCGCCAATGGTGAGAAGCGTCAGTGGATGGCCATCCGGCGTCACACACAGAACCTCGGCGCTCACGCCGGATGTGCCCAGCGCCCGGCCGATCATTTGCTGGTGGCGCTCGAAAGAATAGGGCGCAAAGTAGGCAAAGTAGACCGCGTCCGATGCGGGTGTGCACTGCCAGCTGAGCTGCTGCCCATCAAAGTGCGTCTCTATGCGGTGCCAGTGTTCCAGGTCTGCAGAGGTCGCGACGCGATAGTCCACAAAACCCTCCGGATAGGACATGTCACCGGCATTCTCCAGCGTGATGGTGCAGGTCTCGCTGCGTGCGTCACAAAGCTGGAAAAAGAACCATTGCCCGTGGCGACCGCCCTCATCCATGCGAATCTTGAGACGGATATTCGCCGCTGAGTCGGCGGAGAGTACCTCGATATTGCCGGCGTCAAAGTGCTTGTTGATATGCATGCTGAAACTCGGATTTTTGGCTGCGCGCTAGCATACACTGTTCTTCTCATGGAACAGTGACCGTATAATCCGAAGCCGCTTTAAAACCCGCCTTAGCACCCACGAAGGCGCGACTTCTGAGGTGTTCAAGCCGGGTCGCCGGTAAATCTATTGACACGGGATGCGCGGGTGCCGAGCAGGCTATGAAGGGTGCAGGTTCAGATCTAATGAATGATCACAAGCAAAAACCAAAGCTCTACCTTCATGTGGGTGTGCATCGAACCGGCACATCTTCGATCCAGCGTGCCCTGAAGCGCAATCGTCAAGCGCTGGCCACGCAAGGCGTGCTCTACCCTGAGCTGCCGCAGGAACGTCGCCATCGCCACCTGTTCCGTCGCTTTTCATCCTGGGGTCCACGTGAAAAAGCCGAGTGTTTGAAGGCCCTAGCGTCATCACTGAGCCCCGGGGTGCCGGTCCGGGTGGTGGTGTTGTCTGATGAAGATTTTGTGCGGATTCTTTGGCATTCCACAAAGCTGTTGGCTTTTCTGAATGAGCACTTTGATCTCCAGGTGCTGCTCTATCTCCGGCGGCAGGATCTGTGGCTGGAGTCCTGGTACAACCAGAATATTAAGTGGCCTTGGGTCAGATCATTGAGCACGGCGACCCCGGCCCAATTTCTGGCCCAGGCAGACCAGTTCCCATGGATCGACTATCAGCGGCTGACCGACAAATTATTGCAGGTGGTAAAGCGCGAACAGTTGGTGCTGGCCGTAATGTCCACGCATGATGTTACCGATACGAAGGCACACTTTTTTGCCGCTCTTGGTATCGAAGATCACGTGCCCCTGAGCGCTGCCAAGCGTCAACAGAATCAATCCTTAAGCGCAGCCAAACTGGAAGCGGTTCGGAGGGTGGGGCTCATCGATGTGCCCCGCAAGCTGCGGAATAAGGTACTGCGCTTTGTGCGTGACTATTCCCTGGCCGGTGATAGCGGTAGCACAGCGGTTTTCTCCGAAGCGCAGAGGCAAGCGATCATGGCCCGATTTAAGGCCGGCAATGAACAGATCTGTCACGACTTTTTTGATGCGCAAGATCGTTTTGGCCTACGCGGTTCACAGCCGCGTTACCAGGAAGCGGTTGCTGACGCCGATATTGACGCGTTGGCAGCTCAGATAACGCATATTGTTCATGCTGGTCGCACACGGTATCAGACGACCTGGCGGCAGCGCCTGCTAGGGCGCTTTGGCCGACGCCCCTGAAGGGTGGTAGCGTTCTGGCTTTGACTGAAGCGCGCAGCTGCTAATGGCGAATAAGAGGTTTGCTCTGCTAGGGCGCGTATAGGGCAGGGCTGGGTTGAATGGCCAGAAAGCGAATCGGTCTATAGCGTTGGCTTGAAGGCCGCTGCTGGAAAAAAATGATACGCTGAGACGCTCGCCCCCTTTAATCACACGGAATGAACGATGCGGAGGATTTTTCGGTATGAATAAAGTGCATGGTTTTTACCTATCGCTGATGGCCTATACCTGTCTGTTCAGCAGCAGTCTGCTAGCTCAAGACGCGATGTTTATCGATGCTGAGGGGAGGGTGGGAATTGGCACGGGTACGCCAGATCAACCGCTTGTGATTGAGCGTGACCTCGTTGAGCCCACCGTGGTGGTGAGGAACCCTGGCAACATCGGCGGCGCAACGTTCCGCATGCAGGACGATGCCAGCGGGGCGGATTTCAAATTCAAATCAACCGGTAAAGCGGGTTTCAAAATTCGCGACCAGCGCTACGGTCGCGATGTCATCACCGTTAACGCGCAAACGGATGCGAGTGGACGTAAGGCCATGTACATTGATGCGGCCGGAAACGTGGGTATCGGCACAGACACGGATAGCGCGCTGGCTGAAGCGCTGGTGGTGGTAGGTTCCATTCAGGCCGATAACATTGTTACGTCGCCCGAGTCGCTTCGTTGGCCCGACTATGTTTTCAATGATGACTATGCGCTCCCAACGCTGCCGGAAGTGGAGGCGTTCGTAGAAGAACATCATCATCTGCCGGGCGTGCCGTCTGCCAATGAGGTTGCAGCCAATGGCATCGCCGTGAATGAGATGATAGCGCTGCATTTGGAGAAGATCGAACAGCTCACCCTCTACCTCATCGCCCTTGAAAAAGAGAACGCGCTGCTGCGTTCGCGAGATCAAGAGTTACATCGGCGTCTAGAGGCATTGGAGCAGCAGTAGCGCCTGCCGTGAGAAGCGCAATTCAAACAAGCGGTCAGGAAAGCTGTGCGCGTCGCTCAATGAGAAAATCGCTGGGTACTGCGTGGGCGCTAGGGAACACCGGTCAATCGGTTCTGGCCGGTCTGGCTTTAATGGTGTTCCTGGCTGTGTCTGATCCTGTTCAGGCCAAGGAGAGCGGGGCGTCCGAGTTGCCGCAAGGAATGCATGTGGAATTTTCACCGCATGCTTCAACGCTGGTGCTCAGTTACACGGAGCTGCTACCGGAACTGGCAGAGCAGGACGTTACGCCCCGGGTCCGCCTCTATGGTGATGGCCGCTTGTTGATTCACCGTCCGCCCTACCTGAAGCGGTCTGGCACGTGGGAAACTCGGCTCGCGCATGATGAAATCGACGGTTTGCTTCGGTCAGTGGCGCCAGCACTGTATGAGTTTGACGATCAGTCAGTACGTCTGGATCTCGCCGTACGTGAGCGTGATGCGGCCTCGCAGGCAACAGAGCGAGGGCGCGGGCGTCGGTCGATGAAAGAGCCACGCGCTACGCTTTATGCGCGCTTCGATGCGCCTATTTCCTATTTCGAGTTGAATGTTGATGCTTTTGGAAGGCCCGGTTCCGGTACTCGCGTCAATCTGGTTACGCCGCTCTACGTCGCCTGGGAAGGTCTGTCATTAGACGTGCGACGCTTCCCTGACCAAATCATGCTGAATAATTTACATCGCGCTGAGCGCGCCATACGAGCTTTGGAGCAGCGCGATGATCTGGTACCTAGCACGGAGCTTATTCCATGAATGCTGCTGCGGTCGGGCTGCAGAGATCAGCGCTAGCTTTGGCGATGGTCATCAGTGCAACGCTTACGCCCGTGGTCGCCAAGGCGGGCGCCTTCGTGTTTGCGGGGGAAGCGAATGGTTTGGACGTCATCACCCATCCCTTTGGTTACAGCGGTGTGGGTGGCACGGTGTATGTGGAGGTCTGTATTGACAGTGCGGCCGCCGACGCGCGCGCTATGGTTCAGCCGATTCTCAATATCGTGAAGGAAATTAATTTTTTTGAAGCATCGAGTCCGAATCTGCTTTTCGGCGCTGATAACGACGTGCCCGCCGATGCGGTCGATTTCGAATCCCTCACCCTGCACGAACTGGGGCACTGCATTGGCCTTGCGCATCCCAATCTGGCAACGGAGTCCAATTTACCGGCCGACCAACGTGACTTTACCAAGACTACCGTGGGTGCTGATACGGCCTATGCCCTCGATAGCGGTGCGGATGGGCTTAAGGGCTCAGCCGATGATCAACGCGGTGACGATGTGAATCTGCACTGGTTTGAGGCGGGGGTTAATAACCCGTTTCAAACGCCAGTAAACGCACCCGGCGCGGGAACATACACGCGAGATCTAACGCAGCTACCCGCTGGCGACCTTTTCGTGGCGAATGCCGATCGAACCGTCGGCAATTCACTTGGCTATCCCAACACGGAGGCGGTGATGCAGCAGGGGCAGTTCTTCGATGAAGACCAACGCCGCTTGACCGCTGACGATATCGCCACCCTGCAACTGGGAATGGCGGGTGTGGATGAAACACCGGGTACAGCAGATGATTACGATATTCGCATGATCTATGGCGGTCAGCGAACCAGCCGTGGTAACTGCGAGATTATGATTCAGTCCTCAACGTCGGGTTTTGGCGTGTGTTTTATCGGTGGCGCCTTCATAGGCGGCACGAAGCATGTTCAGCTGATCAATCCAGTCTATGAATATAACAGCGAGATTAATTTTTATTTCAACCAGTTGGCCAGATTGGGGTGCAGTGTTGGCGACGACGCCTTGGCCTTTGCGGCTATCGTCCATGCGGACACGCAGTTTCATGAGGCCTGTATGCAGGTCGATTACCGCAATGGCTACGAGGTAGCGGCAAGCGGTGAGGTGACGGTGGTCGCGCCGGCCGTCAGTTTCGGGCCTGATGTCGCAATAAGCGGCACCTTGCGAGTGATTAGCGCCACACCCTGAATGGGGAAGCAACATAGGCCGTCCCTATGGCCTACAAAAAGATGCCTATATTTTGCATGAATGTAGGTGTGCTAAACGCCCAGTCTTACTGAAAAAACTTGCTTGATTACCTTGCTATTTTGGTTATGATAAAGCGTATTCTGTAGTAGCGTGCTATGACGAAATCTTCGCTGTCAGCAACCATGGCGTTGAACATCTCAGTCAGCATAGGGGACAAGGTATGAATCGCGCGTTTCAGTCCGTGGTGGCCAAGCCACGTCTTTTTGCAACCAGCATATGTGCAAGACAGCTATATCTCGGCGTGGTGTGCATGCTGGCTACGCCCCTGGCTCTGGCAGAAGTCATTACCGAGGATCAGGCCGTGGGCATAGAAGTAGTCAGCGGCGAACGGGTCACAATTGCGGGTGCAACCATCGGCTGTGAGTCCGACTTGTTTGGTGGCTGTGAATCGATTGAAGTGGATCTTTCCAGTGGCGATCCCAACCAGCCAACCCGCATCGATTTCTTCGGTGGGGTGCTGCTCGAGGGCGCGATGCGCGTGGACGGCAGCAACGCCGCCGATAACCTCATTGTTTTTAATGAGGTTCCTAGGTCAACTAGTGCTCCTGACGTTTTGGTATCGGTTGATCCTGCCACAAACGCAACGTTCTATCTGCCGGAAGCAGTCGGGCTCGCACGACTGGTTTCTGTCAACGCAGCTTGTCGGGTTGAGACATTTCAGTCCGATTTTGTCACAGATGAGATTTTATCCGGATTCGATTGCCTGCCGCTGCCGGTGCCAGAGCCGCCGGTCATATCTTCTTCTGTAGAGATTACCAGTGCCAGCTTTTCCGCCACCTACTGCTCATCCTTTTGTTGGAATTTGACGATAGACACTGGCGACACAGTCAACGCCTACAAGGTCTTCCAAAGCTCAAGCGCTGTCATTGATGGCAAGGCTCTGGATGGCGGCCGTTTGCTGGGTATCACAACGCTTGCCGCGGAGCAGGGAGGGCTGGTTTTCGAACAGTTCAGCACGGAACCAACCATCACGGTGCGTAACGCAGGCAGTGATGGTGGCGCCACCTTCCGCATGCGTGACGAAGCCAGCGGTGCCGATTTTAAGTTCAAGGCCACGGGCAAAGCTGGCTTTAAAGTGCGCGACCAGGCCAACGGCCAGGATGTCATTACCATCGATTCGCAAACATCCACGCTCGGTCGAAAGGCTATGTACGTTGACAGTACCGGCAAGGTTGGTATCGGCACAGAGACGGGACAGCTGTTGGATGCGGAGCTAACCGTGAACGGCGCGGTGCAGGCGGATGACCTGATTTTGCCCTCCGGGAGTCTCGAAAACTGGCCGGACTATGTGTTTGACGACAATTATGTCCTGCGGAGTCTGGAGCAGGTCGAACGCTTCATCCAGCAGCGCGGCCATCTGCCGGGCGTACCGTCCGAGTCCGAAGTGGCCGCGAACGGTGTCGCTGCGGGGCAAATGATCGCGCTACAGCTGGAGAAAATTGAGGAGCTGACGCTCTACTTGATTGAACTACAAAAGCAGAATCAGGCTTTGCAGGAACGCGTCAGCGTCCTGGAACAGCGGCCTTAAATGGGGAGTCCTAGCGATATGATTCAGTCAAAAATTATGCGACCGGTCGCCGCTGACCGGAGACCGCGTCAAACGTGGTTGCGCGCCAAAGACGCACTTTTTTTCATGGGATTTATTGTCACACTGGCTCAAACGGCCGTCGCTGATGACACGATCATTAACGGGGAGTCATCCGCGCTAACCCTGGCCGAGGATGACCAGGTCATTACCGTTACCGGCTCTGCCGATGTCGCTTGCAACGCCTCGGTCTTTGCAGATCAGGATGATGGCGGCATTAACGTGCCATCCTGCGAAAGCATCACCATCGAGGCCGAGAACGTCACCTTAAACATTGAGGACGGTACCTTAGACGGTTCCGTTAGAGTCAAATCCGGTGCCACCGCTATCATTAATATTAGCGGTGGGCAGCTTTGTTTTTCTGCTGTCAACTGCCCGAGCCTGATTATTCAGGGGGCTGCTCTCATTAATTTTACCGGTCAGGCGCTCAGTTCCAGCGCCGCAACCGACGCGTTTATTGAGGAAGATTCAGAAATCAACGGTTTTAGTCTGGAAGGTGATTCGCTGGCCACTTTCATACGCTACGCCGGGTCCCCGGGTCTGTCCCGGTACTCGGTAACTCTGGAGAGCATTAATGTGAACGATGTGGTTGTGCTGTCCGATGAGGGCACGGCGGGTATCGGTCAAGTGGCTGAGTTTTTTCAACCCAGCGAGGCCTTTGAGTTGCAGCGCAACGAAACGGAACCCACCATCATGGTGCACAACACGGGTGATGTGGGCGGCGCCACCTTCCGCATGCTGGATGATGCCAGTGGCGCAGATTTCAAGTTCAAGGCCACCAATAAGGCGGGCTTCAAAGTGCGTGACCAGGGTAACGCCCAGGACGTGATCACCATTGCTGCGCAAACCACCGCGACCACCGAGGCCATGTACATCGATGGTGCGGGCAACGTGGGCATTGGGACGGGCAAAGCACAGATCCTGCAGTTTCCTTTGACGGTAGAAGGTGAGTTGCTCGTTGCTGCTGTTGAGACCAATCCCGAATCTGTTGAAGACTGGCCGGATTATGTTTTTGAAGACGGCTACGCACTGATGAGCGTAAAACAGCTCGAACAATTCATCGCGAAGCACGGACACCTGCCGGGAATACCTTCCGAACATGAGGTGCGTCAAGCGGGCATAGCAGCGGGGCGCATGCTGGCTTTACAGTTAGAGAAGATCGAAGAATTAACGCTCTACCTGCTGGCCTTACAGCAAGAGCATGCGGCCTTGCAGGACTGGCATAACGATCTGGATGCTCGTAAAGGCGCGCTTAATCAGAGGCTTCAGGCCTTGGAAGAGCAATGAGGGGGGATCTGGGCATGACACTGCATAAACAATCACCAGCCACACTCCGCCTGGGTAAGACCGGTCGCCAGGCCCTGGGCCGTTGGTGCCGCGGGCTGCTGCTGCTGGCGCTTATGCCGGCTTCCCTGCTGGCGCAGGTAACAAATCTTGACGGGGTTTTCACTGACTATATTAGTGAAACTGTATCTAACTCTTACAACCGCACGGTGAATGTGCTGCCGGGTGCGGAGTTGGCTTGCACCGGCTTCGGCTTCAGCTATTGCGACGCAATTTACATCAATAAAAGCACGTCACCTGTAAAGGTTATAAATTTCTATGGCGGTTCTGGCCCCGCCCTGGGCTCATTCTTTGACTTTTTTGGGTCATCAGAAGACGGCTTTGAAGTCAACATCTACGGTGGTAATGGCGTATTGATGGGCGCGACCGCTAGAAGATACGACGCAGACCCCGACGAACCGACAATGAATCTGAAGGTCTATGGACGCGGTGACCTCCAGGTCTTTCCCGCTATCTGCAATGCCGATGATACGGTGGAAGAGGCTATCGGCCCGGCACTGGTGCCTGACCTCAATGGCGCTTTCGCATGGCGCTCTGGCGACTATGTTATTCAGGGCACGCTGGGCGATGGAACCGAGATCGATTTTTGTATGGAAGGTTTGCCGAATCTCACGTTCTACGACATCCGGGATGTGCTCTTCAATGCGCTTGGTCAGGCGGGTATTGGCGGCGCGCCCAGCCAGGCGTTTGAGGTGGAACGCTTCGCTGTCGAGCCGACCATAATGGTCCACAACACGGGTGATGCGGGCGGCGCCACCTTCCGCATGCAGGATGATGCCAGCGGCGCCGACTTTAAGTTCAAGGCCACCGGTAAGGCGGGCTTTAAAGTGCGCGATCAGGGCAACGCACAGGACGTGATCA
>JAOZKI010000093.1 GCA_029935455.1 Lysobacterales bacterium
AGCAGCGGGCCCACGCGCTATCGCCCGCGCGGTTGCGCCCCCCCTGACCGTAGCACCGGGCGCAGAACAGCAGATTGATAGCACGCTTTATGTGGGGCCAAAGCTGCAGGATGAATTGGAGGCCATTGCCCCCGGTTTGGATCTTACCGTCAACTACGGCATCTTCACGGTCTTTTCCGCGCCCCTGTTCTGGCTGCTTTCCAAGATTCACGATGTGGTCGGCAACTGGGGCTGGGCCATTGTGTTGCTGACGGTGCTGATCAAACTGGCGTTCTTTAAGCTTACCGAAGCGCAATATCGCTCCATGGCACGCATGCGCAAGCTGCAGCCGCGCATGGAGAAGCTCAAGGAGCGTTACGGGGATGACCGTCAGGCCCTAAGCCAGGCCATGATGAAGATGTACAAGGAGGAGAAGGTCAATCCGCTCGGCGGCTGTCTGCCGATTCTTGTGCAGATTCCCATCTTTATCGCCCTTTACTGGGTGCTGCTGGAATCCGTGGAGTTACGGCAAGCGCCGTTCATCCTGTGGATTGACAACCTGTCCGTGCGCGATCCCTACTTTATTTTGCCACTGCTCAATGCGGTGTTTATGATCGCCACCCAGCGCCTGACGCCCATGGTGGGTATGGACCCCTTGCAGCGCAAGATGATGCAGGCCATGCCCGTTGTGTTCTCCGTGATGTTTGCCTTCTTCCCGGCTGGTCTGGTGCTCTACTGGGCCACTAACGCGGGCCTGTCGCTGGCGCAGCAGTGGTACATCACACGCAAAATCGAGCGTGAAGCCTGAGCCACCGTGTCTCTCAGGATGAAACACCAGACGCCCGGCACATGTCGGGCGTTTCTGGTTTTGCAGGGACCATATCCCCTGCTAGGCTCATGCCATGTCTGAACCGTTAACAGCCTCTGCAACGGACACCATTTTCGCCGTCGCCACACCGGCGGGCGTTGGAGGCGTAGCGGTGGTGCGCGTATCTGGCCCCTTGGCGCTTGATTTCGGCGCCCAGATTACCGGTAAAAAACTGCGCCCCCGCTATGCGGAGTTCTGCCATTTCAAAAGTGCTGATGGAGACACCATCGATAGCGGTCTGGCGCTGGCTTTTCCCGGTCCAGCGTCCTTTACCGGCGAGCATGTGCTGGAACTCCAGGGTCATGGTGGTGATGTGGTGCCACAAATGGTGTGTCGTCGCCTGGCTGAGCTGGGCGCGCGCCCGGCACGTCCCGGGGAGTTTTCAGAACGGGCTTTTTTAAACGACAAGCTGGATCTTGCTCAGGCTGAAGCGGTAGCGGATCTGGTATCTGCCGGTACCGAACATGCGGCGCGGGCGGCGCAGCGCTCCTTGCAAGGGGTTTTCTCCCGGCGCGTTGATAAGCTTCAGACCACCCTGACAGAGCTGCGGGTTTTTGTGGAAGCGGCGCTGGACTTTCCTGATGAGGAAATCGATTTTATTGCCGAGAGTGATGTCGCGCAGCGTCTGCAAGACATTGAAACACAGCTGCAGGCGCTGCAGCGCGAGGCACGTAACGGTCAGATTCTTAAGAATGGTGTGTCCGTCACCTTGATCGGGCAGCCCAATGCGGGCAAGTCCAGCTTGCTCAATGCACTGGCAGGCCGCGATTCTGCCATTGTTACCGCCATGCCCGGTACCACCCGTGATGTGCTCAGGGAGACGGTGTCACTGGACGGTTTGCCGGTACACATTGCCGACACAGCGGGCCTGCGTGAAGCGACAGATCCGGTTGAGCAGGAAGGTGTGCGACGGGCGCGGGCCGCCTTACAACAATCAGACATTGTTCTGCTGGTTATTGACGCGAGTGTGACGCTGGAAGCGCAGCTGGCGTTGCGTTCTGAGGTGCCGGAAAACACGCCCTGTCTGGAGGTTTTCAATAAGATCGACGTGATCGATCAGCCCGCCCGACTTGATCTTGAGGAAGGTCGTTGTTGGGTGTCAGCACAAGCGCGTGTGGGGTTGGCTGGGCTGGTTACCCTCCTGCATGACGCGGCGGGGCTGGCCCGTGCCGGTGGCGGCACCTTCAGCGCCCGTGCCCGTCATCTCGATGCTTTGGAGCGTACAGCTTTCCATTTGCAGCGCGGCCGCCAGCAGCTGCAGGGCTACGCGGCTGCGGACATGCTGGCGGAAGAGTTACGCCTGGCCCAGCAGGAACTGGGCGAGATTACCGGCACCTTCCTTCCCGATGATCTGTTGGGCGCGATTTTCAGCTCATTTTGTATCGGTAAGTAGACAGCCAATTAAAACCGCGCGAGGCCAGCGTTTCAGCGTATGATTCGCGCTCGAGTAACGGTGTCGATGAGCCGCTGGTGAGGATGCCCAGCGGGCTTGTCAGGCCGTCGCAGAGGTCACCTGATCGTGCCGGCTCTGAGGAGGATCCAATATGCAACTGAACCGACCCGACCTGCTACGCGCGCAGGCTTACATTAACGGCCAATGGGTTGATGGCACTGGCGGCGCTGATTTCGCTGTCACGGACCCGGCCAGCGGCGAACAACTCACCCGAGTCGCTGATTGTGATCCAGCCCAGGCCCGTCAGGCCATTGAAGCGGCCGCAGCCGCCTGGCCCGCCTGGCGCGCAAAGACTGCCAAAGCCCGCGCGGCACTGCTGCGGCGCTGGTACGAGCTCATCCTGGAGCACAAAAGCGACCTGGCTGCGCTCATGACTGCCGAGCAAGGCAAGCCGCTGGCAGAAGCCGGTGGGGAAATTCTCTACGGCGCGAGTTTCATCGAATGGTTTGCCGAAGAAGGCAAGCGGCTCTATGGCGATATGATTCCGACCCACCTGCCAGACCGGCGCTTAATGGTTATCAAGCAGCCGGTTGGCGTGGTCGCCTGTATCACGCCCTGGAACTTCCCGAACGCCATGATCACCCGCAAGGCGGCGCCGGCGCTGGCGGCCGGCTGCCCGGTGGTGATCAAACCCGCCGCGGAAACGCCGCTATCGGCACTGGCACTGGCCGTGCTGGCCGAGGAGGCAGGCATTCCCCCGGGCATCTTTAACATCGTCACCGGCACGCAGGCGCGCGAGCTTGGACGTGAGCTGACGGAACACCCCGAGGTTCGGAAATTTTCCTTCACGGGCTCCACGCCGGTGGGCAAGCAACTGATTCGCCAGTGTGCGAGCACGGTGAAAAAAGTGTCCATGGAACTGGGCGGCAATGCGCCTTTCATTGTGTTCGACGATGCGGATATTGATGCGGCGGTGCAAGGTGCCATTATTTCCAAGTACCGGAATGCGGGTCAGACCTGTGTGTGTGCCAATCGGCTCTACGTGCAGGACGGGGTGTATGAAGCTTTCATGGAAAAATTTACCGCGGCGGTTAAAAAGCTGGTGGTTGGGCATGGTGATGCGGAGGGGGTCACCGTTGGCCCCATGATTTCCCATGCGGCGGTGGAGAAGGTGGAATCACTGCTGGAAGACGCGCTGGGCAAGGGTGGTCAGGTCGCCATCGGCGGTCAACGCCACACCCTGGGCGGCCAATTCTTTGAACCGACCGTGGTGCGAGATGCGACCGGTGATATGGCGGTGGCCCGGGAGGAGATTTTCGGGCCCCTGGCGCCGGTATTCCGCTTCCAGGACGACGCCGAGGTGGTACAGCTGGCCAATGCGACGGAATACGGCCTGGCTGCCTATTTTTATGCCCGTGATATCGGCCGCATCATGCGTGTCGCCGAGGCTCTGGAGTACGGCATGGTATGTATTAATGACGGTGTGCTTTCCACGGAACTGGCGCCCTTTGGTGGCATGAAGGAGTCGGGTATTGGCCGGGAAGGTTCGCGCTACGGCATCGACGAGTATGTGGAGTTGAAGTACATCACCTTGGCCGGACTGGGCAGCTAGGAGCAGAGCGCATGCAAACACTCGATTCCAATTGGGTACGACAGCAGTTTCCCGCCTTTAGCGATCCGGAGCTGGAAGGCTTCGTGCATGCAGAGAATGCCGGTGGGTCTTATGCCTGCAATGCGGTGATCGAGCAGCTGGGGCATTTTTATCGGGCCAACAAAATGCAGCCCTATTATCCTTCCGCGCCCTCAACGGCAGGTGGTGAAGCCATGAGCCGGGCGCGTATACGGCTGGCGCAATGGCTGGGTGTGACAGACGACGAGCTACAACTGGGTCCCTCAACCACACAAAACACCTATGTGCTGGCCCAGGCCCTGCGCCAGTACCTTCAACCGGGTGACGAGGTGGTGGTCAGCGCTCAGGATCATGAGGCCAATGTCGGTTCCTTGCACCGGCTGGCGGACGCCGGTTTTACGGTACGGGAGTGGCAGGTAGATCCGCACAGTGGTGAGCTGACGGAGGCGGGACTCGACACGGTCATGACTGAGCGCACGCGGGTGGTGGCTTTCACCCACTGCTCAAACGTTGTGGGCAGCATCAACCCAGTGCCGCAGTGGTGCGAAAAGATTCGGGCTGCGGGCGCTTTATCAATCGTCGATGGTGTGTCCTATGCGCCGCACGGCTTGCCACAGGTCCCCAGCTTGGGTGCGGATATTTATCTCTTTTCGCTTTACAAGGTCTACGGGCCACATCTTGGCGTGATGACCCTGCGCCAGGAGTGGAATGAGAAACTGCCGAATCAGGGCCACTTTTTTAATGCGGACAAGCCCAGTGCGCGCTTTACCCCAGCGGGGCCAGATCACGCGCAGGTCGCAGCGGTTAACGGCGTGGTGGACTACTTCGAGGCCCTAGACCAGCACCACTTTGCCGGCGCTGATGAGGCGCAGGCGCCCACCCGTGTGCATGAGTTACTCAGGGCCCAGGAAAAAGCGCTCACGCAACCCTTGCTGGACTTTGTGCAAGCCCATCCACGCCTGCAGCTGATAGGCCAGGATCAGGCGGCGCACCGCGCCCCGACTGTGTCCATGACCGTGAAGGGCACCTCGCCCCAGGCCCTGTGCGAGGCCCTGGCGGCCCAAGGCATCGGCACTGGCTATGGCAACTTCTATGCCTGGCGACTCATGCAAGGCCTGCATATTGACCCGGATGAAGGGGTGCTACGCTGTTCCTTTGTGCACTACAACACCAGGGATGAGGTTGAGCGCCTCAATGCCACCCTAGAGCAGCTTTTGGTGGCCTGATTCAAGGGCCCTAGCGGTTACCGTTGCCGGAGTTTCCAGAGCTTTGGGGGCGACCGCCCGAGCCCTGCCCGGCACGACGCGGTCGTCGCCGGCGCGTTGCTGCAGCGTTTTTATTCGTGGGTGCCGTGGAGCTGCCGCTGCGAGACCGTTCATTGTTTGAACGGCCACCTTCGCGGTCTGCACGACGCTTGCGACGGGCATGCCGTCCGGGACGGCCGCCTCTGGGCTTGGGTTTCTGGCCGTCGCGTTCATTCCGTTCCGCCTCGCGTTGGGCGGCCTGGCTGGGCTCGTAGCCCGCGAGCACTTCCGGCGTCAAATCCAGCTGCACCAGCTTCTCAATGGCTTTCAGCAGACCCCGTTCGTCCGCGGCCACCAGCGACAGGGCTTCGCCCTCGCGCCCGGCTCGACCCGTGCGGCCAATCCGGTGCACGTAGTCTTCGGCCACGTTAGGCAGATCGAAATTCACCACATGCGGCAGCTGGTCAATATCCAGCCCGCGTGCTGCGATATCTGTTGCTACCAGAACCCGAACAGCGCCGCTTTTAAAACCCTTGAGCGCCTTCGTGCGCGCACCCTGACTCTTATTGCCGTGAATTGCCGCAGCCGTCAGACCGGCGGCCTCCAGCTGCTTGGCCAGGCGATTGGCACCATGTTTGGTGCGACAAAACACCAGCACCTGCTCCCACCGTTCGGCACCAATCATGTGTGCCAGGAGCTCGCGCTTACGCCCCTTATCAACGGCAATGATGCGTTGTTTGATGCGATCTGCCGTGCGGTTGGTGCCCGGCGCTTCCACGTGGGCCGGATCGACCAGCAGGCCAGCGGCCAGGGCGCGAATCTCTTTCGAGAAGGTCGCGGAAAACAATAGCGTCTGACGCTCCGTCTTTTCCGGCAGCAGTGAGATCACGCGGCGAATGTCATGGATAAAGCCCATATCGAGCATGCGATCGGCTTCATCCAGCACCAGCATTTCAACCGCTGAGAGGTCGACCGTACCCTGGCTGGCGTGATCCAGCAGACGCCCGGGTGTGGCCACCAGAATATCCAGACCACCCCGCAACCGTTTCATTTGCGGCCGAATGTTGACGCCACCAAAGATAACCGTGGAGCGTAGCTCCAGGTGTTTACCGTAGGCCACGACACTGTCATGTACCTGGGCCGCCAGTTCCCGTGTTGGAGTCAGCACCAGCGCGCGCACCTGCCGCTCGCGACGGGGCGGCCGTTCGGCCGCGAGGCGCTGTAGCATCGGTAGCGTAAAGCCGGCGGTTTTGCCGGTTCCCGTCTGTGCACCGGCCATAAGATCACGGCCGGCGAGAACGAGAGGAATCGCCTGCGCCTGAATCGGCGTGGCCGTGCTGTAGCCCTGGTCGTGCACAGCGCGCAGCAGATCGGTCTCAAGACCGAGCGAATCAAATGACATGTTGGAATCTCCCATCGTGCCTGTAACCCCGCGCGGGGTGTTCCGGTCAGGCCCGATGTTCTGGGTAGGTGGGATCATGGCTAACACGCCCATGGGCGTGGGGATCCGTCAAAGCCAATACGCTACCGGAGGAGCGCCAGCGGCGCGCAGTGTACCTGAAAGCGAAGGAAAAAGCGCGACAAAACGTCGTTTTGTCCCGCGCCGCTGGTTTATAATAAGGCCTGTCCTGGGGTGGTCCTGACATGTGTTCGGGATCTGAGACGCGCGAGCGAACCCGTTGAACCTGATCCGGCTAGTACCGGCGTAGGGATGGATGCTTCCAAGGAACGCCCCCCACCGCTCGAACCCCGGAGTCCCGAACCTGTCTGGAGCTCCGATGCAACCATATCAATTCACAGCTATGGCGCTCGCTGCGGCCATTGCCAGCGCCCAGGCCGACGACCCGGTGCTGGAAGAAGTCCTGGTCACGGCGGAATTTCGTCCCGTCGCTCTGCTGGATACCGCGGCCAGCATTACCGTGTTTGATGCGCAGCGCATTGAGGAACGCAGTGCGGTGCATCTGGAACAGCTGTTAAACCTGGCGCCGAATGTGAACTTTGCGGCAGGCGCTTCCCGTGGGCGTTTTTTCCAGGTGCGCGGAATCGGCGAACGGAGCCAGTTTGTGGAACCCGTAAACCCGTCCGTGGGCCTGTTGATCGACGGCATGGATTTTACCGGCATCGGTGGTGTCGCGAGTACGCTGGACCTGCGTCAGGTAGAAGTGTTGCGCGGCCCGCAAGGCACCCTGTTTGGGGCCAACGCTCTGGCCGGCATGATCAACCTGGTATCCCAGGAGCCGACGGAGGATTTTCAGGGTCAGGCCGAGCTGCTGCTGGGTAACCTTGATCAGATCAGCGTGAGCGCCGCGGCGGGCGGGCCGCTGGGTCAGGGTCTGGCCTGGCGCGTTGCCGTGCAGTCCAACCGCTCGGACGGATACCAGAACAACCTCTATCTGGGCCGGGCCACCAATCATGTGGACGAACTCAACGTGCGCACCCGTCTTAACTGGCAGGCCAGCGAAGCGCTGGATTTTGATCTGACCGTGTTACTGACCGATGTAGACAATGGCTATGACGCTTTCTCCCTGGACAATACGCGCACTACGTTCTCGGATCAGCCCGGTGAAGACAGCCTGGAAAGCGTCGGTCTGGCTCTAAAAACACGCTGGTCCCTGGCTGGCGGACGGACCCTGGAGGCATTGCTCAGTCATGTTGATGCGGATTCCGTGTACAGCTACGACGAGGACTGGAGTTACACGGATATCTGCGAGGGGACGCCCTGCGATTCGGACCTGTGGGGTTTCGATTGGTGGTACAGCTCTTTCGATGCCTACACCCGGGGCAATCAGAACACGGCGCTGGATTTGCGCCTGCTGTCTGGTGGTGATGATCGTTCCACACGCTGGGTGGGTGGACTTTATTTCCGCGACCAGCAACAAGCGCTAAATCGCGCCTATACCTTTGCTGCGGGTGATTTTGCCAGCCGCTATGACACCACCAATGCGGCGCTTTACGGGCAGCTGGATGTGCCGCTGGCCGAGCGCTGGACCGCCACGGTGGGGCTGCGATGGGAACAGCGTGATTGGGATTATTCCGACAACAGCTCGGGTTTGGGACTCAGCAGCGACGATGAAGATTTCTGGGGCGGTCGTGTGGCGCTGGAATACCGCACTGATAACGGCTTGCTCTGGTACGGGCTGGTCTCACGCGGTTACAAACCCGGTGGCTACAACTCGGCCCTGGCAGCACAGCTGCCGGACTTGATCGCAGCGGGTATTGAGCTGCCGGACGCGGCGCTGGTGTTCGATGGTGAGACCCTGGTGAATCTTGAGCTGGGCGTTAAGGGTACCCTGCTGGATGGCCGCTTACAGCTGGCTCTGGCATTGTTTCGCCAGGACCGCGACGAGGTGCAGGTCAAGCAGTCCATCG
>JAOZKI010000094.1:0-8150 GCA_029935455.1 Lysobacterales bacterium
TAGGAAGACCTCTTATTACACCTCTGCCTCCACCTGTTCGCACATGGCCGCGGGCGCGAACAGGACCGTCTTCTGTGGCTATATGACATCCATCTCGCCTATCTGCAGTTAGATCAGGCCGGACGGATTGCCTTTCGTCAACTTGCGCTCACCCAGGGGTTTGGCGCCCTCTGCGCCCAGGCACTTCGTCGCTGCAAGATGGCCTTCGCTACTGCCGTTAGCCCCCA
This sequence comes from Lysobacterales bacterium, assembly GCA_029935455.1. Lineage (GTDB taxonomy): Bacteria > Pseudomonadota > Gammaproteobacteria > Xanthomonadales > SZUA-36 > Marinihelvus. Next base: position 228 of record JAOZKI010000094.1, read on the forward strand.
GGAACTCCATACCCTTGAGGCAAGACGTGAGCAGGAACCCAGCGCTGCACTGCTTACCGCAAGCCCCTGGCGCTGGGTCTGGTCTGATCTCAAAACTCAAAACGGGCTGGGGAGAAAATGGCAGTTCTTGCGCGAGCTTTTGGGCAATCAACTCGCGCCCTGATGTTCCCCAAATGGTTTAATCGCGCCCGCCGCAGCGCGAGCCAGCGCTTCGACCAAGCCACCATGCGGGGCCGTTCCTGGTTTCCTTCCGCCCCACCGAATGATTGGAGCGGCCAGGCATCACCGGCCGTGCTTACGGTGAATTACAACACCACTGAGGCGCTCAAGCTGATGCTGCTGACGCTGAGCCAGCAAAGCGCTGCGAAACGACTTGCACGCGTGGTGCTGGTTGACCAGTGCAGTCGCGATGACCCCGAAGGGTTCCTCCCACGTCTGGCCGCTACTTGCCCGCGCATACTGTTGATAACTCGCAGATGGCGACTCCATCACGCGCCGGGCATGCGTGCCGGCCAACGCGCACTGGCCCGTTCAGAGCAAGACCAGCCGGCGTTTTCTGGCGCCAATGTTCTGCTCTACCTTGATCCCGATATCGCTTTTCTGCGCCCGGAACTGCTGGAGCGAATCTGCCACAAATTCGAACGCGAGGATGTCGCCTTTCTCGGTCAGTTTCGTTATGACCTCTTTCCGCGCCCAGAAGCCCAGGCCAGCTTTCTGGCCGTGCGTCGTGACTGGGCCGAACGACCGGGCATCAGTCCCTGGGTGCATGCGGGCAGCCCCGCCTGGTTTCAGCAACGTGACCTGTGGGCGGCTGGCGCAAAGGGCGTGGATTTTCCGGTCTTCCGGCAGGCCTACGCCCTGCACCCGGGCCGAACGGCCGTTAATCGTGCCGCACGTTTCCGACCCTGGAGCAGCTATGCCAGCGAGCAGGAAAAGGCCCACTTCATGGGAGAGCCGATGGCGGCGGAACACCTGGCGGCGCTGCGGCAGCGACATGCTGGCCTTCTGGGAGTCAGTAACGGTTCCGCCCTGCTAGAGGTGCTCAAAAACAGCCCTCTGGGCTGCGTCCCGCTGCGCGAGCACTCATGATCCGATCGAGCCTTGCTCGCAAGCCCGCTATTCAGCCACCGTCACCCGTAACGCCTGATTCGCGCTGCCATTGTCCAGCACCTCCACCCAGAAACCTTCCTGGGCGGCAATCGTGTCGTTAAAGGGTGGCGTGCCAGCGGCGGTAACGGGTCGATAACCTTGGCTGGTCGCACTGCCATTGGCCGGGTCGTAGATATAGATCACCGCTGACAACTCGTTCGCCGCTTCCGCCTGAGCCAGGGTTTTGACCACACCGCCTCCTGCGTCGTACCGGAGATCGGCGACCCGGACTGCGCGCGGAAACGGATTGTTGACCATGACCCGGGCAAAGGTCTTTCCGGTCTTGCTATCGAACGCTGGCTGCGGCAGTGGGATGGATCGGTGCCCGCGGATATTTGCAGGCAGCCCATCGGTCGGACCGTTATAAACCGTGTCCGGCACACTAAACCCAACGCAGTCCTCGGCGGTCACATAGCCTTCCTTACCTGCACCGACAGCGAACCACAGTGAGTAGTTGGCATCGTCGCTGGTAAATGTGTAGCTGTCGTTGAGCTGTTCGTAGGGCGCCCCACTGGTGACCGCCGCATTATCGTCGTAAAGATAAATATCAAAGTCACTGCCGCCGGAGCCCGCCGAGTTTCCCAGGCTGCCATATACCTCGCTGACGGTTTTACCCACCACGTTACAGGGAAGGCTAATCTGCTGGTAGGCAAAAGCCGTATCAAACCTGATGCCGTAGCCGGCCGGGAAGCGCATCAAAAGCGCGCGATCCTCGCTGGGGTTTGCAAACCAAAGGCTCTCTCGTACCAGGCGAATATCTTCGCTGATGTCAGCGAGATTGCCCGTCGTAGAAGCGAGTTCCGCCACAATCTGATCAGCATTGAGATCGTCGATCAGGGGTGCACGCACAATCTGTGCGCCATCAAAGGCCCCGCCTCCTTCCGCTGCCGCAACAATGCCGTTGGACTGGCTGACATCACCGCCGCCCGTGGAAATGACTGCCGGCCCGTCACTGTAGTCAGGCAGCGCCGCCGAGCCAGCATTACCCCAGACATAAGCATTACCATCACTGGAGGCGACGGCATAGCGGCTAGACAAGGAAAGATCTTGCCCAAGACCCGTATCGCCACCATTGGGCGCCAGTACATTCACGATGCGAAAGCTGTTGCTATCGGTGACTTCGATAACATAGGCGCGACCTTCCGGATCGGCGAATCCGGCGCCACCAACGATACTGTAGCTATCGCTGCCCCCCTGGTTCAGGGAGATTGCACTCCCTAATTGGCTTTCGGGTGTCCCAGTTACCACATTAAAAATGCTAGTGAGCGAGTTGTTGGACGCATCGTAACGGTAGTAGCCTATGCGGCCCTGGTTGTCCCCAGCAAAACCCGGCCGGTCATAGCCGGGCGAGCCGATGCCAATGAGATAAACACTTCCCGCGCCAACCTTACTGACCGTCACCTTTTCCGCGATGCGATCGTTATTGCTGGTGGCATCGGGCGTAAACAGCAGGTTGTCGCCGGGGCCGCAGGCATTGCCGATCGGTTGTATGGTCCAGGTACCATTTTCCAATTCATAAACCGCAAAGCCACCGCGATTATTGGGCGTGGCGTCATTACACGCGTTACCGCCATTCGGTTGCAGGCCGGGCGCGCCAACTACCAGCACCTCTTCATCACTGGAACTGACGGTGCCGAACTCGGAAAAAGGACAGAAATTGGGGGCCGAAGTCGCGGAGACAGGTGGCGGTACCGTCTGATCAAACAGCCAGCTCATGGTTGCATAGTCGAAGCGGTAGGCCGCCAGGGAACAACTGTCCGCGTCAGCAATAAAAAACCAGTCTTCATCCCCGGTAACACTGTCACCACCGCTGTTCGGAAACTCCGTCACCACCCGGTCTGGCACATCCGCCGGCGAAGGGCTTAGAAAAGCAAGAGTAGAACAGGCGAAAATCAATAAATGGAGTTTGCGCATAACGGCAACACTTTTTTGGGGACACCTACAGTTTACTACGCATGGGCATCGAGGTTGATATCAAAGTCGGGGGCACAGGAAAGCGGACCTGCCACGGCTCACACAGCGCTTCGTCCGGCGCCAATGCCGCAGGCCTGGCGAGAATTTTTATTCCTGTGTGCCAGGCAAGCCGCCGCCAGCGCTTCTATGACGATAACTGCAGGTTCAAAATTGGAAGAATGACTCGGGCACACCGGCCTGCAAGATGGCGCTGCGAATCTGTCCGTCACGCTCCACATTCACCAGATTGGCCTGCTCTGGCCAGACCTCGAACAGCGATTCATGGCGCACGCGCAGGGCGCTCAGCTCAGGGGGAATCGGAGCCTCCGCGTAGACCCATAGAAACTGCCGCTCTATCTCATGACCCAGGGGCGTCAGGTCCAGGGCAGCGCCGGACCCATCGGCCAGCTGAAAACGCTCATGCACATAGGTCGCAAAGCGCTCCCGGTCTGCCTGGCTGCCCAGCAGGTCCGCATCGGCACCGAACAGCAAGCGGCTGGCATGCTCTGCATCATGCAGACGAAAGCGATGCATGACCTCCACATTGCCCGTGCGTGGATTGAACAGCACCTGCGTCACCGCCTCTTGCTGCTGATGGGCCGACGCGTTTACCCCCAGCAGCGGGGTGAGCAGCGTCAGCAATAACAGCAGGCGGCGGAGCGACATCATCAGTCGTCCCCGGTCTCCAGTTCCGTCTTGCTGTCCTGCATGATGTCGCGATACTCCATGCCCTCACGCTCCGGGCTCTTGAAGGCTTCGATGCGGGAGGGAATGATGCGCCGCGGATAGTGGTTGTTGTCCACGTTCGTATCCGCCGTTTCCCAGTTGGGATCAATCACCACCTCGGTCAATTCCTTGTCCGTTACGATCAGCTTCTTAACGCTGAGGGCATTTCGGCGCCAAATTTCCGCAGGGATATCGAGCCGCTCCGTGCTGCCGTCGGCAAAGCTGAGCTGCAGCAGGATCGGCATGACCAGGCCGCCCAGGTTGCTGAATTCGAGCACGTAGTAGTTCTGGTCCTCTTCCAGAGCCCGATCCAGGGCCACCCGCTCCCAGTCCTCCAAACCCTCGAGCATCTTGCGGTACTCGTTGCGCTCCTTGTTGGTCACGGTAAAGCGGTCGTTGCGATCATAGAAGTCGCGCAGCTTGGGGTTTTTCTCTACCCAGGTACGGCCATCTTCCCGATTGCGCTCCAGAATCACGGAAGCGGGCTTGTCCGCGTCTTCCTGCCGTCGGCGGTCATAGTCAATATCCGGGTCTTTGGTATCCAGGCGCAGCTTCCAGATGCGGTCAATGCTCAAATCCACATGATCCGTGCTGTAGAACCAGCCACGCCAGAACCAGTCCAGATCCACGCCGGAAGCCTCCTCCATGGTGCGGAAGAAGTCCGCCGGTGCCGGACGCTTGAACATCCAGCGGCGCGAATATTCGCGGAAGGCGAAATCAAACAGCTCGCGACCAAGAATGGTCTCGCGCAGAATCATCAGCGCCGCGGCCGGCTTCGCGTAGGCATTGGGGCCCAGCTGCAGCACGGAATCTGACTGGGTCATGATGGGCACCTGATTCTCCGATGCCATGTAGGCCACGATGTCCCGGGGCTGATTGTTCCAGGGGATTTCCGTGTCCCATTCCCAGCCCGCCAGCGCATCCAGGAAACTGTTCAGCCCCTCGTCCATCCAGGTCCACTGACGCTCGTCGGAATTGACGATCATGGGGAAGTAGATATGGCCGATTTCGTGAATGATGACCCCCACCAGAAAGCGCTTTTCCGCCAGCGTATAGGTGCGTTCGCCGTCATCCTGCAGCACCGTGCGCGGGCCGTTGAAGGTGATCATGGGGTATTCCATGCCGCCCACGGGCCCGTTGACGGACTGGGCTACCGGGTAGGGATAGTCGAAGGAATAGCGGGAGTAAACCTCCATGGTGTGAATCACCGAGGCAGTGGAATAGCTGGACCAGAGCGGCTCACCCTCTTTCGGGTAAAAGGACATGGCCATAACCTCCGGCTGCACCTCCCCACCCTGCTGATAACCCTGGGCATCCCAGATGAACTTGCGCGATGAGGCCCAGGCGAAGTCGCGCACCCGATCGGCCTGAAAACGCCAGGTCTTGCTGCGCGAGCTACCGGCCTTCTCATTTTCCAGGGCCTCGGCAGCGGTCACCACAAACACCGGCGATTTGGCCGTTCGTGCTTGCTCCAGCCGTTCGCGCTGCACCTCGGTCAGCACCGCCTCGGGATTCTGCAACACGCCGGTGGAGGACACGATATGGTCATCGGGCACGGTAATGGCCACCGTATAGTCACCGAACTCCAGCGTGAACTCACCGCGTCCGAGAAATTCCTTGTTGGTCCAACCTTCGTAGTCCGTGTAGGCATGCAGCCGGGGGAACCACTGGGCCAGTAGGAAGATGTCATTACCGCCCTTGCGCGCGTCATCCGGGAAGTGCTCATAGCCAGCGCGGGCGGACACGGCATTCTCATCCACCATATTGAAGGCAAATTCGATGGTAAAGGCCGTGCTGTCTCCCGGCGCCAGGGGGCTGCGCAGGTCAACGCGGAGGTTGGTGCCAACCACCACATGGTCCAGATCGCCCTGCTCATCACGGATCACCGGCAGCTCATAACCCAGCTCGTTGTCTTCCATAAACTGGCGCCGTCGCAGCTCATCCATGCTCAGCTGGGGTGGCTTGCCGGCCGCCGCATCGCGCACGGCGGGGCCTCGGCGGCTGCGGTCCGCAAAGGCTGCACTGCGCTCAGCCAGGGAGTCGGACTTGAAGCGATTCTGGTCCAGCTGCAGCCAGAGAAAGCGCAGTGTGTCCGGGCTGTTGTTGGTATAGCTGATGCGCTGGGTGGCTTCGATGCGACGCTTCTTCTCGTTCAGGCGCACATCGATCTCGTAGTCCACTTCCTGCTGCCAGTATGCATGGCCCGGCTCACCGCCGGCCGTACGGTAGCTGTTGGCCGTCGGCAGTACTTCATCCAACTGACGAAACTTGTCCTGAAACTGACCCTTGGTCTGGTCAACAGCGGCCAGGGAGGCGGTGGCGAGCAGCAGGCTCGCAAGCGGCAGGCAAACAGCGATTCGAATCATGGCTAACCTTGAGAAGCATACGGGAGACAGCCGCCAATCATACCCCAGGCCGCTGCAAATACCAGATGCCAGGAAGGACGCCCCGCTACGCTATCTCGACACCGCTAGATTCAGGCAGCAACAGGGTCACGGCCACTCGCCAGCACAGGTTAGCGCCTGCGGCTCAGGGCCTAGGGTTCAATCCTTAGAGGGGAACGCGTGGTAAGAAAGGGGCTGACGAGGCGTCAGCGAACTGGCGGGGGAGCGGCGGGCGGCTGAAGTTAAGCGCCGCGGCGAGTCGTTCGGCGAGTCCAAGGGGGAACCCCTGCTGCCATGACCTGCAGGAAGGGTTCAACCAAGCCGATCAAAATCACTAGTTTGGTCGAACTGCTTAATCGGAATGACTGGTCGGAATGATGGGTCGGAATGATTACCCAAAAGCGCGCTTTTGCCCGTGGTTAACAGCGACACTGCACTAAACCGCGCGCTCCTCGGCCAACAGCGCCTTATAAACAGCCAGGGTCCGCGCAATCACTTGCGTGCTGGAAAATTCAGCGGCGACGATCTCCCGCCCGGCCGCACCCAGGCGCCGGCGCAGATTCGCATCAGCACCGAGCTGGGTCAGACGCTCGGCCAGCAACGAACGATCACCTACGGGCACCAGATAGCCATTCACTCCCTCCTGCACCAGCCCCCGGCAGCCGGGAATATCCGTGGCCACAATGGGCAAGGCACAGGCCGCCGCTTCCAGCAGCACCTTGGGCGTACCCTCGCGATAGGACGGCAGCGCAACCAGATCGACCTGCGCCAGCAAGGGCGCCATGTGCTCTACATGACCCAGCAGACGCACCCCATCCTGCGCTTCCAGCGCCGCCAGCTCCGGGGCCGTGTAACTGCTGGGATTCGGCGCATAGGGGGCTCCGGCAATCCACAGTTCCGCCCCGGGCTGGCTGGCCCGCACTTGGGCGAAGGCCTCCGCCAACTCCGCCAAACCCTTTTCATGCAGCAGCCGCGAGGCAAAGAGCATCACGCAGCGCTGCCCAGCTGGCGCCGATGTCGAGGGAGCGATTTCATTTGGGCTGTGCTCTGCGAGCGTCGCCTGGTCGGCATCGGCCGCTGGCCTCTCGGTTGGCGCGAAACGATGCAGATCCACACCGGAACCCCGAATCAGATGACAACGCTCAGCCCTGACCACACCGGCCTCAACCAGCTCCGCCTGATCCCCTTCATTCTGAAAAATGACCGCCGTGCCCGGGCGCGTGAGCTCGCGTCGAAACACCCAACGCAGTCCCGGCCGCACCAGGCGTGACTTCCAGGAATCGGAGGTAAAAACGTGCCCGAGCCCGGTCAGAGCCGCCACGCGGTAGGGAATCTTCAGCTTGCTGGCCGCCAGGGAGCCCAGCAGCACGCAGATGGGGGTGAACAGGTGCACCAAATCCGGCTGCAGCTCGCCATAGGCCGCGGTGATATCGGCCAGGGACTGGCGGTTCCCCGTCAAGGAGAAACCATCGCTGGCCGCCCGATAGGTCTTCACCGGGAACCCCTCGGCTTCCAGTCGTTCCACGTAGGGCCCGTCGGGACACACCATGCTCACCTCGTGCCCGGCGGCGACCGCCGCCCGGGCCAGGTCCAGGCGAAAGTTATACAAATACCAGTCGGTGTTGGCGGTGAGGGTCAGCCGCAAAATACGCTACTGACCATACACCAGAGAGTGCCGATCAGCCCCAATGCCCAAAAGTCGTTTGTATGC
>JAOZKI010000094.1:8160-8396 GCA_029935455.1 Lysobacterales bacterium
GATACCAGTCGGTGTTGGCGGTCAGCGTGACCTTCATGGATTGCGCGTGAAAATTCGAGGATCACCGCCCAATCGAATTGCATTCAGCATGACTCAGCACGCCTAATCATTTCAGCAGTCGACATGAACTTAAATTCGCTGCTTTTCATTACATCCCTCCAGTCATCTGAGCGCAGCGTGTCGTAATCCGCCTGACTAACCACAGAAATGTCTGTCAGTGCTTGATGCTCCGATTA
>JAOZKI010000095.1 GCA_029935455.1 Lysobacterales bacterium
TGTTGTTGTCTGCCTTGATATTGCTGGGGCAAAAGACTGAGGCCAAGGCAGCCCGCTATCTCAGCCTGTTCCTAATGGCAGCCGTGATTGTGGTGATCCCTCAAATCATTGGATTTGCTGGCTTTTATTCAGTCTACCCTGGACTGACGTTTGCCCCTTTTAGTGTCGAGATGTTTTTGGGCCCATTGCTGCTGTTACACGTTCACCACTTGATATACCAGGCACCGCCAAAACACCTCAAATGGCTGTTCATACCCGGTGTCTTTCAAGTTGTTTATTACCTGTGGGCCTTCACCATGTTGGGTGATTACAAAAACAAATGGGCTTATAACAACGCCTTCCATGAGCCCTATGTGATGCCGGTTGAAGTGGTGATTGGTGTGGGTCTGTTTGTGTATTGCTGGGCCAAAACTTATTTACTCAGCCGAGACTATGAAAAGTACTTGGAAAACAACCAATCTGTGGCCAGTGAATTCAAACCGGTTTGGGTGTATCAACTGTTGATCGCCTCATTGGTGCTCCTGATGTTCTTCATCGCGGTGCAAGTAGTCCCCGTTTTCATCACTGACATGTCTTATGTGGAAGAGTATCCATTGGTGGTGTTGATGATGGCTATCTTGGCGTGGGTGGGCATAGATGCGATCAGAAAACTACAGCATCGGTTTCCCAAAATTGAATCTGCAGGCCATACCGCTGAAGCGGCCAATGCCTGGCAACAAAAAGACTGGATTGATGAAGCCGCTGAATTGGAACGACAAATGGCCATCGAACAATGGTATTTAGAACCTCGGCTGTCTTTGCAGCAGTTGGCCCAACACCTAGGCAGCAACGAATCTTATGTGTCTCGCACCATCAATCAAGGCATCGGGCTGTCCTTCAATCAATACATCAATCAATGGCGGATCAAACACGCCAAAGCACAGTTGGAACAACCGCATCAATCGGTGTTAAACCTGGCCTTGGAATCCGGCTTCAATTCCAAAGCCACCTTCAACCGCGTGTTCAAAAAACAGGTCGGTCTTACACCCAGTCAATATCGAAATAAGGTTAACAACCACTGAAAAGCGCTGAGCAGCTTCACCCGCCGAGCCGCTTGGTGAGCTTTGCGAATGAGAGGCAAAGAGCGCGAAGAACACAGTCATGTTCGCTGTGGTCGCTTTCACTTTTGTCTCGTACAAGGTGAAAGAGGCCCCAGGCACAATCCTTATAAAGTCTCAAATCCAGTAAAACAGGTCTCAATTCATGGCTTAGGACGATCACAGGCCTGAAATGGATAGCGTGGAGGTATTCAAAACATGAGACCTCGATATGAAACCAGCAATCACCCTGTTCTTACTGACATTACTGCCATTTAATGGCTTCGCTAACCACCCCAGAGACCAATGGCTCAGCACGGACCAAATCATTGCTGATACCCAACTGGCTCAAGAAACTTATGAACGCATCCATCCTGGCTATGACCGCTATACAGATGCGCAAACATTGAACACCGCTTGGGACCAAATCATCCAACAAGCAAAAACCAACAAGGGCATGCGCTTGGGGGACTATTACCTGAAACTGAGTGAAACATTGGCTTTGATGCGCTGTGACCACACCAAAGCAGAATTGCCCAAGGCACTGGCCGATGCGCGTGGCACCACGCCTGTTTACTTGCCGTTTCGGTGGCAAATGATCGAAAACGAAGTGGTGGTGCTTCGCGCCACTGCTGACTCCGGACTTAAATTGGGTGATGTCATCACCCACATCGATGGTCAAGCCATTGGCGATCGCATAGATCAGTTATACCGGTATGTGCCAACCGACGGCTTCACCGACCACAGCAAAATCAATGCCATTGCTTCGTCCTCAGAACATCGTGGCGGCGCGCTGGATCATTTTGGGGCGATGTTGTGGCCCCACTCCAGTCAGGTGAATATTCACTATTTGGACCAGCAGGGTCAAAGCCAGGAAAAGTCCATGGCTAGGATAAATTACAGCGCGTGGAAAAAGCTCGGCGGTTCCCAGCGCCGAAATTTCATCGATGCAGTTGAATTCAAACAGGTGGATGATCGGACTGGTTATTTGAAAATTGACACTTTCGTGAATTACCGCATCCCCATCAAACCCGACAAGCTGTTCGATCCCATCTTCAAACAACTACAACAAAACCAAAGCCAACGGTTGATTTTGGATTTGCGGGAAAACGGCGGTGGCTCTGATGAACCACCGCAACGCCTGCTGGCACACTTGATGCCAAACAAGTTTCGTCCGCTCAAAGACGTGCGCATCAAGACTCTCAATTTAGATGGTCTGAGAGAACATTTATTCACTTGGGAAAAATCCGCCTTGAAGCCCAAGGCGAGTAAATTCAACCAAAACGATGACGGCAGCTACAGCTTCAAACCCCATGTTTTGAAAGCGACCCAATGGATCAAACCAGACAAACGGGCTTTTACTGGCCAATTAATTGTATTGACCAGTCGTAACAATTCTTCTGGCAGCACTAACCTATTGACGGTGTTAACTGGTCGACCCAACACGACTTTCGTTGGTGAACCCACTGGTGGCTCCATGGAAGGTCCAACCGCAGGTATTTTATTCTTCTTGAAGTTGCCAGCCAGCGGCATCACCACCCGCATTCCCATATTCCGACAATACAATGATGTGGCCCAATTCGAGCCTGGTATGGGCCTTTCCCCAGATGTGGCGGCCAGCCAAAATAAACAAGATTTACTCAATGGCATTGACACCATCTTACAAACAGCCATTGACTTATCTGAATGATGTTATTGGCAAGCCCGTTGTTAATGTCAACGGCCTTCGTTGTTGACGAACATCATCCCGGGGGCATCCTGATGTCTGGTGACAAAGCCCCTGGACTCATAAAACTGGTTAAAGAACTGTTCAATAGCCGCATGATGCGTTAGTTTGTGCCGTCCTTAGGGCACAGCGCGGTGTACCCAAAGAGCTAAAGACCGCAGCTCTCCAAACCCAATAATCACTCGGCAGCGGAAGATAGACTTGATGAACAGAAAGGCTCCCAGGCGCTATCTAAGTGCGCTTTTAAGTGCATTCATATTGGTTATTGCGCTATCGATCTTTACGTTGGAGACCATCTTCAGTGCAAGGAATGAGTTTCGCCCTCTTGAACTGGACTACATCCGCGCAGCATTCATAGCATGCTCCGTAGCGCTCACCGCCCTTGTGGTCGTATCAAGCTCTCTGCCACCAAAACTCGCAATGGCGGCACGGGCTGTCACAGGCGTTTTTTTCGCTGCCACTGTCTTTTCAATAAACTGGTCGATGGTCGAGGACTTCGTTTTGCTTCCGGCGTATGCCATGGCCGGTTTATGTTTACTTGCGGCCTATCTAACGTACATCGTACTGAGTTTGGGTAATCGGGGTCGATCAGTAGTTGCTGCTTTGGTCGTTTTGATTTTAATCCTGGGTCCAGTTCGGGGCATGTTGAATGCACAAGAGGATGAAGACAGCTCAGAGTTTCCAGGTGTCGAAGATGTCACATTCGAAACGAAACCAAATATCTACTTCATCGTGTTTGACTCGATTCATCCCAAAAGCCTGACATCTCGTTACATGGGCATTGAGGAGACGGCCTTCCAGGAGACTTTCTATGCCAGAATGGACAGGTTTGAGAATTTATTCTCAGCCCGCGTCCCAACGAAAAGTGCGTTGAATCTGATGTTGCGGATGGAGGTTGATGAGTTCGATCGTGCGACGCCTGAGAGTTTAGAACTTTTTCGGGGTAAGTATGACGGTCGTCTTAACGCAATCTTTCGCAACAATGACTATGAAATCAACACGAGCTATTACGGAACGTACTTCGGGATTGAACAGGGCCGCTACGTTGACCGGTATCACACGTCGCAAACAACGAGCGCTTGCACTTTTAATGACAGCAAGTTTCGACAAGTGTCTCTGTTTGGACTTTGCCGTTTCATAGACAAGAAGGACGCCAGCACCACAGAAAACGGAAAAGACACAGCAGGGTCAGGCCGGGACAAATGGCCTCAGGCAGACCATTTACTGAATTTTGTGTCCTATCTATCGCGCCAGAATAAGCCGCAGTTTTTGTTGGCGAACATCTATACTCCTGGTCACACGAAAAAGGATTTTGTGATTGAGAATGAAAAAGCCGTCGCAGCCTTTAATGACTACTATCAAGCACGTTCCTCTCAGGCACAGCGAGTATTGAACAAATTACTGGATCAGCTTGAGCGAGAGGACCCTACGGCGATTCTATATATCTTTGGTGATCATGGACCTTGGCGAAGCCGGGGGAATTGGGAAGCCCGATTTGAGGAAGATCCAGTGTTTTTCGTACATGATCGTTTCGGGATATTAGGGGGTGTTTTTCCGAAAGGGCGCTGCAGTACCTACGTAGACATGCGAAACGATCAGTCTTACTCGACAAGTATTCAAGGTGCAGAAGCAATCCTGAAATGCGTAACTGAGGGTCGCTACCAGGAACTAGATCAAGACTATATTATCGAGCGAAGCCCTGATGGCGTGAGTGACAAATTTGGAAACTATGTGTATGAATAATAGAAAATTATCGGCTTTCTCTATTATGGCTGTGGCTGTTATACAGCCGTCTGTCGCGCTGGCATACGTTGACCCGGGCTCGGGTAGCGTGATCGTCACCACGATCCTAGGTTTCTTCGCAGCCATTGGCTATACGTTTCGCAAGTACTTCTACAAGCTGAAGCGAAAGATGTTTGGCACCAAAAGCAACGAAGAGAATAGTCGGGCGCTCGATGATTAGTCCGGTCGGTGGTTCTTTCCGGGATCCTAGCAACCGTGTGTACACAGTCACCTTACCTGAACAAAAGCGCCCCGCGATTTATCGGGGGGTCGATGAGATAACGCTTGAGAATTTTGAAAAACTCAAGACCGAACAGTTTTACAAACAACTTGAAGTCGAAAAGCGCGTTGTAAATACCACGCTTTGTGCGCCTGATGATCCGTTTGCAAATGAAATCCTAGGGGCCGGCTGGGCTGGGGTGCTCGTGCATGAGCCTGTATCGATCGTGTCGTACTCTTACGAATGGTCGTTCGCGATGCTTAGAAGGGCGGCTTTGTTGCACCTGCGAATCTTGACTGATGCGCTGGAGTCCGGCTGGACTGTTAAAGATTCAACGCCTTTCAATATCCAGTTCGAGGGCACGGCACCAGTATTCATTGACATACCATCGTTTGTTCCATGGCAGGAGGGTGAGCCCTGGACGGCATACCGACAGTTTTGCTGCTGCTTTCTCACGCCATTGATGATGCGCAGCCACCAGGGAATCAATCACCTTCCATTGTTACGGTCCTACCTGGATGGTATACCTCCGATTGAGGCCGCTAATTATTTCAGGGGTTTTTCACGGTTCAAGCGCGGTGTCGCTAGCCACGTTATGCTGCCTGCACGCGTGGAAAGGCGAATCGAGGCACGTGAACGCGATGCTGTTCCTGCCGAAGACCGCAGTCAACGCAAAGTCAGTCAAAAATACGTGTTGGCGCTTGTCGAAAGCGTGACCCGGCTCGTTAAGTCACTTTCTGTGGACATCGAACATACTGACTGGTCGGAATATGACAAAACCCACACTTATGATGACGAGGAATTCCAAGCAAAAAAAGGTTTTGTAGAAGAATTCGTCAAGGAAAAGAAACCTTCCTGCTTGATGGATATTGGCTGCAACACGGGCACCTTTTCAAAGATTGCTGCGGAACATGCAGACTTGGTCATCGCAGCGGATGGCGACCACGATGCGGTTCAGAAGCTGTTTATGCATGAATCGAGTCACTCAGCGCATAACAACATATTGCCGTTAGTGCTGGATTTGTCCAACGTTTCTCCGAATCAGGGTTGGGCCGGCAAAGAGCGCTCTTCATTCGACCGTCGCGCCGATCCAGATTCAATTCTGGTTCTGGCCCTTGTCCACCACATTCGGATTTCTGCCAATATCCCTATGGCATTGTTCCTGGACTGGTTAAGGTCCTTTAATTGCGGCATCGTTATAGAGTTTGTTGATCGGCATGACGAGATGGTTGTCAAGCTGCTGCAGAACAAAAGCGAACAGTATCTCGATTACAATCGCAAGGCCTTTGAGCACGAGTTAGAAGATCGCTTTAGAGTGCGTACTTCACAAGAACTCAAAGGCGGTAAGCGCGTGATTTACCATATTGAACCGCAGTGATAGGGGAACTTGCCTACACGGTCCTACTGCCGGTTATCTACCCAATGGAGTTGCTGTTCGATTTTATGTGGACAGCAACACATTCCGCTGGGCTATCGATAATTTTGCTTGCAGCGGTGATCTCGATTTTGACTATTCCGCTGAAGAAGTGGGCGAAAAAGACCGAGGAAAAATTTGTTGCGGTCAAGCAGTTGGTAGATGCCGACATCGCAAAGCAAGCTGCTGGGTTGAAGGGTGAAAAGCGATTTGAGGTCGTTGAAAAAGTTTATAAGAAACACGGATATCACCCAATTAAATCGATCGTCACCGGAATTTCGTTCCTTGTTATGATTCCTTTTCTAATTTCGGCAATCTTTATTTTTGGAAGCTCGGATGAATTGAAAGGCGTCAGTTTTTTGTTTGTCAGAGACCTTTCGGAACAAGATCGTCTGTTATTTGGATTGAACCTACTTCCGGTTTTCATGTTGCTACTCGGGTTGAGTGAGGCCCTTCTTCGCTGGCGTAGCCAGAAGGAGCAACTGATCCGTTACTTCATCGTGTCAGTTGTTCTGTTCGCGTTGGTCTATTCATTTGCATCTGCGCTAATTCTCTACTGGATAAGCATGAACGCTTGTGCCGGAATTATTTTTCTTGCGGCGAGAAGCCAAGACCCTAGTTAGGTGTGACCTATCGGTTGGAGTAATCTGGCCCAGTGGGTGATGAGCGCTAAGGAGCCAACCCTGATTAGGCAGATGCTGGCGCACGTGCGGGCGCGAGAAGTACTGGACCGCGTGGCGGCCAGGACGCCGTCTGGGGCAGGGGCTTTGGAAAGCCAATTGTTCTGATGGATACGCCGATCCCCGCGGGGTGGACTGATAACCAGGAACGGCTCTAGGAGAGAGGGGCGGTGGTTTGCTGGCAACTGTCAGGCGATATGGGCAGGGGTCTGGCAAGAATTGAGGGCGAAATAGCCGCGACCCCGGGCTTCCTGGTCTCTGCCTGATGGCTGAAAAGGGCGGTTCTTACTTCCTATCCACCTCCCAACGCATTATTCTTCGGACAACTTTTTGGCTCGGCTTAGCCCAGACACGGGCCGTGCGTACACCATTCGATTGCCCGTTCAGATAGGGCATAGGTGGGTAGGCGATCCGGGCGTGGCGATAAGCGCGATAGCCACTATTGCGTTGGAAGGTTTGCAAACGTGCTGGGAGGCCAAGAGGAGCATATGGCGGGTTTTTTTAAGTCCCCTGGCATTGGTGAAAGTGCGCTGTGGGTTGTGAAGGGGGGCAAATGAGGAGCTTTTTGATGAAGGAACTTGTCGCAACATTTGCTAGATCAGCGCGGGGTTGGTGATGTCCATATTTAGCGCGCTGCCTATGACAAAGAGCACTTCGCTTGACGCACTTGAAAACCCTTCAAATGGTTGGTTTGATTCCGGTCGTTTCTCGGGGACAAACATGCGCCACATTTGCTTTCTCATCTTATGCTGTGCCTTTGGGCTTTATGTCTTTTTCACTTCAGAACAGGCCCAAGCGCAAAGCTCCTCTGGCACGATCAGCATCTACACTTACCGCACCGTTACGACCCGGTTGACCAATGAGAATGAGCGACTGAGCAATGTGGCAGTAACAGAGCGCAAAAATGCCGCAGCTGCTGATCAGCGCTGGCGCCGCGCCATGCTGCAACTTGAAGAAGAACGCGCGAGCGCAAGCGCCTCGGCAGGACGCGTGACCCAACTCGAAAAAGACGCGGCCGATCGGAAGGTGGAGTTCGAAAGTGCAATTGAAAGCCTTAATACCCAGCTTGCCGCACAGAATGACGAGTTTCAGAGGGCCTTACGCGCGGCTACGGCCGCAGGCACCCAATTGCTACAGAGCGCAGAAGGACAGCGCGCTCTTGAATTGATAGCGCTGGGCGGCGAAGAGAGCACCGAGGCGGGCATCCAGATCCTGCTTGCTGAGCAAGAGATTCAAGATCGCGTTGATAAACTCCGCATTGCTGACCGAGCGCGATCGATTGCTTTTACTCTGCTCGGCCTCAAAGGGTCTGCGCCCAGTGCAACGACAGCATCCATCATCAATCAATTTGATATTGTCATGGACAATGACCCAGGCCGTCATGAGGATTGGGTCGAGCTTAGTGAGCTTTACTTTGAGGCTGGTCGCCTTCCGGACGCTGCTAGGGCGGCGCGGCGCTCGCTCAATGTCGCTGAAACAGAACGCGATCT